>WRDA01000280.1 GCA_009783675.1 Symbiobacteriaceae bacterium
GAGCCCGATCAGAACCGGCATGATAGCCTCTATCAGTTCAGTAAGGGGCTTGAGTAGAGGTAGTATGATACTGTCCAGCAGGAAGAGGAAGATGTCGATTACCGGTTTCAGGATAGGCATCAGGGCCTCGAATATGCTTGCGAGAATAGGTAGCAGCGCATCCACAAGAGTGATCAGAGGAGGCAGCAGTAAATCGATTGCCTCAAACGCCAGCTCAAGGAATTTTTCCACGAAGGGTGCTGCTGCTTCCACCACTTTGTCAATGATAGGTATCAGCTTATCCAAGCTCTTGGTCAGGGTAGGCATCAGCTTATTGAGGGAGTCAAATATCGTGTTGGCTAGGGGTTTTAGTGCCACCTGAGCATTTTGTTTGAAGAGCTGCAGGCGATCATCGAAGTCCATGGTCTCTTCGGTGAGACCGGCGATGGTATCACCGCCGGTGAGCATCTCTGTGGTGAAGTCACCGACGGCGAGGCTGCCATTACGGATAGCTGCAGCCATAGTCGGACCAGCTTTACTGCCGAAGAGTTCACTGGCCAGATTCATAGCCATAGTAGCATCTTCGGATTCCAGAATCTGCTTATAGTACATTGCAAAGCCGTCGGAGGCACTGATGCCCTGTTTAGCCAGTGCTCCGACACTCTTTTTCATAGCACCCAGGACTTCATCCACATTGACACCGGTCTTGCCCATGCTGCCGATCAGCGCCGTAGCACTCTCGAAGCTGTAGCCCATCTCCTGCAGATTAGGTGCATACTTAGTCACCTTATCCAGCAGATCGGAAAACCCTTCGCCGGTGGCTTGAGAGACCCTGAAGACATAGTCCATGGTGTCTGTCATGTCAACTGCATCCACACCCCAGGTCTGGAAAGCGTAGGAAGAGTTGCGGATGACGGTTTGCAGGTCATCACCAACGAGGTTGACCAGCTGCAGTGTTTGGGTGGCCAACTCTTGCAACGGTTCCCCGGAGAGACCCAGCAGGGAGTTATAGTCGGAGACCGCTAGAGAGACGTTCTCCATGGTTGTCGGTACAGACTTGTAGATGGTGTTGAAGTCGTCATAGAGACCCTGCAGAGCTTGTCCCGTCGCTCCTGTAGAGATGCGGATAGATTTTTGCGCGGCGTTAAAGTCTTTGCCCAGGGAGAGCAGAGCCTTGCCTGCCTGGAGAGCCCCCTTGCCGATGGCGATAGTCGCTCCGACTGCAGCTGCTCCTAAAGCCACCGATTTTAGGTTGATCTTATCCAGCGACTTAATAGCTTCGTTAGCCCACTTGGCTACTGAGGGATCGATCTGGCCGAGGATGCTGATCGCAACTTCCATGACCTTGCTTTTGTCTGCCATCTAACCCCTCCTTCGCCGACCTCGATTGCGACTGATCTGCTGTTGATGTCTCTGTTGCTGCCTGGCTGCCTCTCTATGTGCCTGTGCCTCCTGACTGGCTTCAATGTAGTCTGAGATAAACTCCACCAGTCGGAATTGTTCTAGCTCTCTGAGGGAAGTGCTGAAGGCTCGGGAGTAGTCTCGGAGGGCGCTGCGGAGCTCTCTTCCTCGGAGTCCTCCGACTGCCCGAAAAAAAGACGCCCTACCTTGGTAATAGCCAGGACGTCTGACCCTTTGGTGCGCTCCAGATCGCTGATATCGATCCTGCAGTTGAGAGCGATAATCGCCTGACAGCCAAGGTAAAAGTGAAATCCCGTGTTTACCTCCATCACCTTTACATCCAACTCACGGGGTGATGCTCGCCGATCGGCGTCGAGGAACATAATTGCAGTAATCTCGTTGGTGTCATATGTTACTTCAGTGAGCTTACCACCATCCAAGGCGATAGGGTTCTTCAGCTTCAGAGTTCCTTGCATACAATCCCCCGTTCATTAGAGAAATGATGCGACTTGTGAATAGTAGTCCACGCCACCAATGACCAGCTTCTGGTTGAGCCTGTCGATCAGCCAGGCTTCGACACCGTCGATAATCAGCCTGTAGCGTAGTACCGCGAAAACCACATCGTTATCCGAGGGAGAACCCATCTCCAGACCCAGACCGGGAATGCCCATTGGTACAACCCTGAGGAAAGCCTTGCAACCCTGTTTCTTGGAGTTGCCATCCGAACCGAGCACCTCCTGCAGCCAGCGAACCTCAATCTCTTTGGCTTTACCCCCCAGCATCGCTCTAAGCCCCTGGTTGATCCCTCGCTGAGAGATAGTCACCTGCATGGCTTCCAGGTTACTCCAAACCGGCAGAGAAAGTGTACCCATGGCAGTATAGTCTGCCGTGGTTGGTGTGACTGCCGGGAGGGTAATGCCCACATCTCTGGCAGCAAGTGAGCCTTCGACATAAACGGAGTCTGCTGTGATCGGACCATGAATGTCAATCCATCCTGCCATTTACCTCACCTCTCATTCAAAAAAGACACGAAAGCCAGCATCACTGTAGGAGACCCACAGAGTAGCAGCTTTCAGTGGCGGTGTAGGTGTGGCCTGAGTATCCCAGCGGAACTGGCCGTTCAGCATTTCGGCTGTAGAGTTCTTCTCTTCCAAAAAGGAAATCGTTGGATTGCCGATCAGACCACCAGCAGTGACATAGCTGTCCAGTTTCTCCTGTTCCCGATTGAGAATGCGATCCAATAGAGAGCGATTCATCGGCTTATCGATGGTCAGTCCCCATTCTCTCTGGAAGGAGTTGGCAATGTGAAAGAGCATCCGCATAGAGACATCGAAGATCGCTCTGGCGTCCACATCAGCTCCGAAGCTGTAAGCTGCCGTGTGATCACCCCATAGTACCCAGCGCCCTCCGAAGAAGATAGCCGTGGTGATACCTTCCTGGGTGATTTCATCGGATGTGGGTTTGTCGAAGCCTGGATTGGGGCTGTCCTCACCGAA
>WRDA01000281.1 GCA_009783675.1 Symbiobacteriaceae bacterium
AGCCGTATTCATCGTCTCCAGCAGATCATCCATGGAAGAAATGCGGAAAGGGTCGTTGCGCTCAGCCGCCGGACCCCAACGTTCCCGCAGAGCCAGGCGAATCTCCGCCGCCGCCAGGTAATTGATCCTGGTGTCATCGTAAGCGGAGGAGCTGCCGCTGGCGGGAGCTGCCAGGAAGCTGACTGACTGCAGGTTCTTGGTGCCCTGCATGCGTAGCATGGTCGAAACCGGGATGAAGATTTGATTATCCATGGACATCCCTAGAGATGTACCCCTCTTCTCCATAACCCCGACGATTTCGAAGACCTGTCCGTTGATGCGCATATACTCTCCCACCGGGAAGCGTCCTCCGAACATATCGTTGCAGACTGTCTGCCCTATGACGCAGACCATATTGCGGGTATTGACATGGTCCTCAGTAATAAAAGAACCGGAGACCGGTGCCCAGGACTGCACGATGCAGTAATCCCTGGTGGTGCCGATGACCTGATAAGTCTGGGTGTTGGTGCCTGCCTTGACGCTCCACCTGGCTTGCTGGGTTGGATACATATGTGATGTGCTTGGACAACGTTCGAAGATGAACTCTGCCAGGTCCAGGGTCAGGGTCATTTGCCCGCGGCCTCCGGAAAGGGTGATAGTGCCGCTGCCAATGCTGCTGATCTGGTCCATAATCTGGTTCTGACCGGCTTCACCGATGGAGATCATGCCGATGACCGATCCCACACCGATGATCATACCCAGCATGGTCAGGAAGGAACGAAACTTGTTGGTGACGATACCCGACCAGGCCAGGCGTAATGATTCGAGGAAATCCATCTACTGATCCACCTCCTCTTTCGGTGGCAGCTTAGCCAGAGTGTCCTGGGCTTTTACCGGGTTAGGGTTATTCTCATCGGCATGGATGCGCCCATCCCGCAGACGCACGATGCGGCTGCAATGCTCGGCGATACTGGTATCATGGGTGACCATAATCAGGGTGATACCCTGCTCATTTAGATCCTGCAGGAGGGCCATGACCTCGATCCCGGAACGACTGTCCAGATTACCGGTTGGCTCATCGGCCAGAATTATGCGGGGATTGCCCACCAGAGCTCTGGCAATGGCTACCCTCTGCTGCTGGCCTCCCGAGAGCTCCATGGGGGTATGGCTCACCCGCTCCTCCAGGCCAACCTTGGTCAGAGCATCCTTAGCCATCTGCTGGCGTTCTGCATGTCGGTAGCCCCGGTACATCAGGGGCACTTCCACATTGGAGAGAGCAGTGGACCGGTTAAGCAGGTTGAAATTCTGAAAGACGAAGCCCAGAGTCTGGTTGCGAACGGTGGCCAGTTGATCGTCATTCATCTCGCTAATCTCGCTACCGTCTAAGAGCCAATTACCTTCCGTGGGGCGGTCCAGACAGCCGATAAGGTTCATCATCGTCGACTTGCCGGAACCCGAAGGGCCCATGATAGCCACACTCTCTCCCTGCTGAATGACCAGGTCGATGCTACGCAGGGCATGCACCTTGATCTCTCCCATGGTATATACCTTAGAGAGGCCTCGCATCTCGATTATGGGAACTTCAGACATCTCTACCTCACCACCCTAGCGTCCGCCAGGACTGATATACGTTACCGGACCGCCACCTATCGTACCCGATCCCCCCATCGGCATGTTAACCACGTTACCTCCGAAGAGCCCGCTCATGCCACGGGTGCTGTTATCGCCGATTTGAAGCTCACCGGTGCTGTTCTCCATGATGGCGGTGACCACCTGATCACCCTCCTGAACCCCTCCGATCAGCTCGATCATGCTGATATTACTCATACCAACCGAGACTTCGGTCTCCTTCATCTCCCCATCCACCAGAAGGTTGACGAAATAATTTACGGCTTGACCCAAACGCTTTTCGGTGACGGCACTCTTTAAGACGGCGAAGGTGTTCTCCGATTTATCCATGACGATGGTCGCCGTGGAAGTCATAGCAGCCTTTAAGGGATCCATTGCCGAGAAGAGCACGGTCACCGGGTAGGTGCTTCCTCCGTTGGCCACGGTACCCTCGTTGGAGATCAGGGATACGATGGCTGGATAAATCCGGTTGGGGAAGGCATCCACGGAGACAGAAACTTCACTGCCTACACGGATACGGGGAATCTCCAGTTCATCGACATTGATGGTCAGCTTAAAGGCCGAATAATCATAGATTGTACCCAAGTTGGTATTCACATCGGAGAGCTCGTCCCCCACGGTGACGCTTCTTTGGGCGTTGAGGGTAACTGTACCGTTGATCAGGGCCTTGATGGTCAGATCGGCTACCTGATTGTTGCGATTGTCCAGGGTCAGCCTCGCCTGTTCCAGACGCAGGCGCGCCAGTTCCAACTCGCCAGCGGAGGTGTTCAGGAGCAAAGCCTGCATCTCTGCTTTTGCTTGTTCCAAATCGGCTAAAGCTCTGGCTTCCTGATAGATGACATCATTACTGGAGAGTTCAGCCAGAAGCTGCCCGGCATAGACAGTATCCCCCGCCTGGACATAGAGCCTTTCCAAAGTACCAGCCGTACGGTTACGGATGTCGGTATTGCCGGTATCCCTGTTCAGCAGTTTTTCATATTCGTTCTTCGCCGAGGCGTAGGCGGCTTCCACCGAGTCGCTCTGTAGAGTCAACATGATCTGTCCGGGGTATACGGTGGCTCCATTAGCGACGAAGACCTCCCGCACGGTGGCAATTGCCGGTGAACGAAACTCGTCGGCTAAAAGCTTCTTCAGATCCTCTTCAGCCTGGCGATAATTAAGATCTAAGCTATCGTTCTTCAACAGGGCAATGACCTGACCTTCCAGGACCCAGTCGCCACTCTTGGCCCTAAGCTCGATGATTTCGCCACTGACTTTCGGCTGCA
>WRDA01000282.1 GCA_009783675.1 Symbiobacteriaceae bacterium
GTGATCGCATCCCAGTCGGGATCGTATGCCGAGCCCACCAGAGTGACCTGAGTAGTCGGCGTGATCGTTGTGCCAGGAAAGACTTGAATCCTGGCGATGGGTGCCCGGTTAGCAGAACCGTCTTCCCGGTAGTTAGGTCCCTGCGGTGGTCGTACTTCCGGAGTGACCGCGGGGCCTCCACTGCTGCCTGGTTCTCCGCTATCTCCACCGGATGGCGTATCGATGCCTCCCCCGGGAGGAAGCTCTACACCAGGTGTTGGTCCTGGGGGAGGAGGCGTCCAGGTTGAGCCGGGAGGAGTGGTCGAACCATCAGGATTGATCGTCGTTCCGGCAGGATGGACGTTAAAAGTAACCATATCCCAGTCGGACCAAAGACCACGGGAGTTCTGCACCCTCAAACGAACCGAATAGGTTCCCGGTGTGTTATAGCTCTCCATGCGTCCCTGCCATTCTTCATTTATCAGCAGATCGCCATTAAGGTCGTAGCTTAGGTTGAGCAGCTCGAAGCTCTCGGGGAGGACGAAATCGCGCCGCTCCGGTCGCAGCCCGATGACCGCCTTGGGCGCAACCGCCGGGACATTGGACTGGATGGTTATCTCCCTGGAAGCCCAGTCGGACCACTTACCGCTGGCATTTTGCACCCTCAGGCGCACAGTGTGCACGCCGATAGGGTACGAAGCCAGGTTGTTCTCCCATTGATGACCAACAAGGATCTGTCCGTCGGGATCAAAAGAGTTATCCCACTGCCAGGTAAACTGAGTCGCCGATGTATGCTCACCCTCGGGAGTATAGGAGATGATCGCCACTGGTTTTTGGATACCATCTCCGATCAGAAGCTCCTGGTAGACCCAGTCACTCCAGACCCCCCGTTCGTCCTGGACTCTCAGCCCCAGGCGATGCTTTCCGTCAGGGTAGAAGTCGCGTCGATTGGCCCACTGCATATCGACGACGGAGATGCCCTCCTGGGAGGAGTAACCCGAGCCGGTGATATAGCTGAAGTTGCTGCTGGCGGTATAGGGTGGAACAGCGTTGAGGTTAATGGTAGCCACGGGAATCGAGCTTCTGTCGATTACATTCAGCAGACGACAGGCCCAGCGACTCCAGGTCCCCTGGGAGTTTCTGACCCGCAGCCGGACCGTGGTCTCCCC
This sequence comes from Symbiobacteriaceae bacterium, assembly GCA_009783675.1. Lineage (GTDB taxonomy): Bacteria > Bacillota > JAAYKD01 > JAAYKD01 > WRDA01 > WRDA01. The sequence goes on from WRDA01000282.1 coordinate 1,149, forward strand.
CACCTCCAGTTGGGTGTGCATACGATCCCAGTCCGACTCCGTCAGGGTCAGGCCTGCCGGATCATAACTGAGATCACCGTTTAAGCCCAAAGCACCGGTCAGGGCATAGCCGTCGCGTTCATTGAAGGAGATTAAGGCAACCGGTAAAGTAGCTGCACTGAAGGATATATCGTTGCGCTCCAGAGCACGGCTGATCATGATGGTACCCGCTCCGCTGAACATCTGGAAGACGAGTCCCTGGTCCTCGATACTCAGAGGTAGCAGATAGACACCTAAATTGCCGAAGGCTGCCGAGCTGCTGCCAAAATCTGTGGGAACCCAGCCTATGCCTTCAATATAAGCCTCCACCCAACTGTCCAGGTTACCTGGAACGATAGTGCTGACTGCATAACGGTTGATTTCTGCAGGGGTGAAGCGGTAGCCGTAAACGGTCCTGGCAGGAATGCCGAAGAGGCGGCAGAGAGAGAGGAAGAGGCGACCCATGTCCTCCGGTCCATCTCCTAAATCGAAGAGACCGCTGGCAAAGCTCTGCAGAGTTAGCTCATAGAGGCGACTGGCTCGGCCGGCATCCCCGGTTTCTGCCGCGGTGACTGCTCTGGCTTTCGGCATCAGCTGAGGCAGCTGATGATCCACAACCAGCCAGGGAGCAAAGGCTCTGGGATCCTGCAGGGTGGCGCTACCTGAATTTAAGCGATACTGCATCTGTTGCAGATAGAGGCTGATGGTTAAGGAACTTCTGGCTGAACCATTGACAGGCAGGAGCAGACCAAGATTACCCCACTGATCGTTGGTGGTCATCGTGCCCTCGGGAGCGTCGTCGCTCAGATAGCCGTAGTAGCCCATGTTCTGACCGAGGGGAACGCTGATCTGCATCAGGCCCTCGCCTTCACCGAAGCGCTCCAGACTGTAGACCATGCTGAGGTTAATGCGGTTACCTGCCGTATAGCCATCCTCCCGGGGCGGCGCCGTGGTCGGCCCGGCACTAATATTGCCGACAGAAAAAAGAATGGCAATAACCATCAGGAGCAGGAAAGAGCGCGACTTTTGCTTCAAACAGACCACCTCATTTAAAGGGGTTTGGGGACTTGGAGTCCCCATCTTAGATCCTGCCTGCCAAAACGTGCGAGGGGATCACTTGTTATCCCCGAAGCAGGTTTTAGGTCAGAGCATGTTGATCTATGGAGAGGATCATGCGCTGCAGGCAATCGCAGGTATGATCCAGGTTAGCCTCGTCGATTTCGTTTTCTTCACAACTGAAGGCAGGATGATTGTTGGGCATCAGTCCAATAATGGTCATCGCCCGGTAGCCAAGGGTGCGAGCCATGGAACAATCGCTGCGTCTCTGCCTGGTGTTGACCACCTCCAGGGCATAGGGAGCGTTGCTGCCGATGACGTAGCCTAAAGCAGTAAGGTCGTCCGTAACCGGGATAGGGCGGGTCGTGCCCTCGCTGCCTGCCATGGAGACGCGACCACAGCCGACGGCTGAAATGTTGAAGAAGAAGGTACTCTCCCTGTCAGGCTTACAGGTGCGAATCAGATGCTGTGTGCCCAGAGCACCAGCATGAGAAGAGCCTACTGTCGCTAATACCACTTCGGTGTTTTGAAAGGGGTTTTGGGAGATTTCACTGGCCAGATCCATCAGAATCTGCATACCGGAGAGATTGTCATTAGCGCAGTTGACAGGACGACTATGCATCCCCTGCGCCAGATAGCCACAGA
>WRDA01000283.1 GCA_009783675.1 Symbiobacteriaceae bacterium
CCGTACTATCCCAGCAGAAATTGTATATACTTAACCGGATTGTATGAATCATCTGCGAAATTTATCTTCATGGCGCAAAAGAGTGGAGGTCAGGTCAAAGAATCTTTCTTTATAACACCGCCACATTAACGGGAAGAACGATGGTATGGTCCCAGGCTACGCAAATCAGACGTCGAGTGCTTAACAGGTGTCAGTGCGTACGCCGCGGCAAAATTACCTTTTGGTCGGACGCGTTTAACATGGACGTCGGAGAAATTTAACATACACATCGGTGTGGTTTAACATCATCAATTAGCTGTGGTAGACTTGTCGTTACGCCTTGAGTAAAGGCGAATTCAGACAAGGAGGTCATCATATGACCAACTACAGAGAGATGCTAAGGTTAAAGAGCCTTGGTCTCAATCACAGCCAGATTGCCGAAAGCATGGGTGTTACTCGGCAAACAGTAGCAAATGCTCTGCGTAAAGCGGCGGATGCAGGGTTAAGCTATCAGTCGGTGTCAGACCTGAACGATCGAGAGGTAGCTTCAATCCTCTTTCCACCCGCAAGCGGCAAGCCACATTACAAACCGCCGGACTGTGAGTGGATTCATGGCGAGATGGCTAAGAGAGGAGTTACGTTGCAGCTACTCTGGATAGAGTATTGCGAGCAATGTCGAAGCGCTAGCGAACACCCCTACCAGATTACCCAGTTCAAAAAGCTTTATCAAGACTATGTTCTGCAAACCAAGGCAACAATGAGGATGGTTCATAAACCGGGTGAGACAATTCAAGTTGATTGGGCAGGCGGTACCGCAGATATTATCGACGATGAGACGGGAGAGTGTATCAAGGCATATATCTTTGTGGCGGCGCTGCCTTACAGTGGTTATGCTTACTGTGAAGCCTTTCTCAGCATGGATATTGCAAGTTGGGTAACTGCTCACGTTCATATGTTCAGCTTCTACGGTGGTGCTTCGCGTATTTTAGTTACGGACAATCTTAAAACAGGGGTAACCAAGAACACCAGAGATGAGCTTGTCATCAACAGAACCTATCAGGAGATGGCTGAACATTACCAAACGGCTGTTATACCCACCAGGATTAAAGCACCCAAGGACAAGGCGGCAGTGGAGAATGCTGTTGGCAGCGTTACGAGCTTCATTTTGGCCTCTCTGCGCAATGAGCGTTTCTTCAGCTTGCATGAGCTGAATGCACATATTAAAGAACGCCTTAATGCTCTTAACCATAAAGCATTTCAAAAGAAAGAAGGAAGCAGAGCAACCGGATTTGCCGAAGAGCGCCAGTATCTTATACAGCTGCCTTCTGTCCCCTTCGAGATTGCAGAGTGGAAAGTCGCCACCGTTCAGTTTAACTATCACGTGAGTGTGGCGTCCCAGTTCTACTCCGTGCCGTTCGACTACATCGGGCGTAAAGTTGACGTTCGCGTTACCCATCATGCAGTAGAGGTGTTCTTCGAGGGTAGCCGTATCTGTTCGCATCTCAGGATAAAAGGGCGACCGAGCCAATACAGCACCCAGGAAGAACATATGCCACCAAAACACCGTGAAGCTCTTCAGTGGAACGGAGACCGCTTTCGACGTTGGGCAGCTCAAACTGGACCTAACACGGCTGCAGTTGTTACTGCGATCCTCGCAGGATATAAAGTGGAGCAGCAGGGATATCGCACTTGTATGGCATTGCTTAATCTGGGGAAACAATACTCAGGTAAACAGCTCGAAATGGCTTGTTCCAGGGCACTGGCGTTTTCGGTGCGACCGAGCTATAAGACGATCCAAACTATACTGAAGTCCGCAAAGAATCTTCCCGATGAAGATGATACCCCGCAAGTTCCCTCTCAGTTCGGCTTTACCAGAGGTGCCGAATACTACGAGAGGAGGCTGAAGTAATGCTTATCAATGAGACCCTCTCGAAGCTCCGTGAAATGAAGCTTAGCAGTATGGCTGCATCACTCCAGCATCAGTTGGATTCCGGCGATTTCGCTGAGCTACCATTCGAAGATCGCCTTAGTATGGTGGTTGACGCGGAGTGGGCTTCCCGAAAGAGCAATCGTATAAAGCGGCTCATTCGAAGAGCTGCATACGCCATACCCGGTGCCAGTCTTGAAGATATTGACTACCATGCTGATCGCAAGCTGGATAAACCATTGATTATGCGCATGGGTTCGGGTAGTTATCTTCAGAGTAATCACAATTTGATTATACTTGGAGCTACCGGGTCGGGTAAGACATTTCTGGCATGTGCTTTCGGCATAGCCGCTAATCGCAGCGGGCTTCCCGTCCGCTATATTCGTCTCCCGGAACTTCTTCACGATCTTGCCCTGGCACGTGCAGAAGGTTACTACCAGAAAGCGCTCAAAGCATACAGGCAAGTAACGCTGCTAATCATCGATGAATGGCTTCTCATGCCCCTGAGAGAAGCTGAAGCAAGAGACCTTCTGGACATCATTGATGCCAGACACAAGCGCGTTTCCACAATTTTTTGCTCGCAATGGGATGTTCCCGGTTGGCATGAGAAGATAGGTGAGCCTACTCTTGCTGACGCTATCTGTGATCGCATCGCGCACGACTCCCGCGTTATTACTATCCAAGCCAAGGACTCAATGCGGAAACTGAAAGGTATTCAGCCTGAGACCTAAAGGTCTCTCTGGAGCTCTGCTCCAGACCACGAGGTTTTTCGCTTCGTTTTCCAAAAGAGAGTGCGCTACTGTGATCACTACAGAAAAAGAGCGACGTTGTAGCGTCACTCTCCCCCGCAAAACCTTACATTGCGCTCAGGTTGCACCTCTGCATTGCCCTATCCTCAATGTAAGTAAAAGCAGGATTAGTGTAGCACTACTCTATTTCATCGTCAATGTATAAAC
>WRDA01000284.1 GCA_009783675.1 Symbiobacteriaceae bacterium
CAGGCTAAAAGAATCGCTGATTACACTGCTTTTTTCTATCAAAGCGAAGTCTTAGAGTGCAACAGAACTCACGATCTTTTCAGCTTTCCTCAGCTGGAGCTCACAGAAAAATACATAACAGGCAAGATGTAGAGAAGTACACAGCGAGTATCTATTGAGCAGCAATGAATGGTTTGCTGCTCTTCCCATACCCTCAGGCTTTAAGTATTTGCGAGAGTTCAGCAGGAGACCCTCGGAATGAGCACTTTCCTGCTGCAACAGCGCGGGTAAAGCAATACAGGCGGCTCTCACCACCTGCAGATTCGTGTATGGTGCCATAAGTAGTTTCTAAAGTAGTGACGGTAATCCTGGTCAATCGGCTTTCATCGAGTAGCTACAAACTACTTATCACCATAATGCCCACCACATTGTAAAATAATCAGCTGATCCTGCTCGATTCTATAAACAATTCTGTTGCTTCCATCAATTCGTCTGCTCCAATATCCTTGAAGGTTTCCTGATAGCGGCTCGGGCTTGCCCAGACCAGAAAACGGTTCACGATCGATCTCCCTTAATAAAGCGTTAATGCGTCGCAGAGTTTTTCTATCCTGCCCCTGCCAGTGCAAGTATTCATCCCATGCTGCATCATGCCATACCTTTAGCATAACGTTAATCCTCTTCTTCGATGAGCTCGCGAACAGAGAGCTTTCTGCCTTGCTCTACATCAGATAATCTCCTGATTAACTCAGCTTGATTTTGCTCACTAAAAAAGGGATCGCGAATCTCAAACGGTATGCAACCATGACGTAAAGCTTGACGAACAAATATGTTTACTGCAGTAGACAGGTTCATCCCCAAATCGTCAAACAACCTTTCAGCACTGTCTTTAATATCGCGTTCCAGCCGAATTGTCACATTTATCTGTTTTGAAGCCATACCGATCCCTACCTTTCTTTAAACATATATTAGCACATATCCTCGTGCATATCAAGCGAAATGCACGAGGATATGTGGCTGGTCTGAACCCATTTTGTACTGAGTTAGAACATGCACGCTCCGGATCTTGTCGGTGGTGTATAGGGTTGGATACGGTATTTAGAAGAATCTCCATCACCTGAGCCACCAGCATGTAGGCTGCCCTGAAAGATGAGGGTTCCACCCTCATACTCCCTGTAATTGCCACCCCACGAACAAGTTCGCGGGGACTATGGAGAAATCTCCATTCAAGAGTTAATGGAGCATTTACTAAGTAGCAATTTTTTAGATAAACATACGCATACATATTGATATCGAAGGGATATTGTAGTATAATACCAGCATGACATACAAAACAACGGAGTTCGCAAAGAGACTGGGTGTGTCGCCGGATACTCTCCGCCGATGGGACAGGGAAGGAAAACTGGTGCCCAACAGATCCATGGGAGGACATCGGATATATACTGACCAGGACTTCCAGAAAGCACTCAGAATATCTGTAGACGAAAAGCCTAAACGCGCAGTGATATACTGCAGAGTGTCCTCTCCGAACCAAAAGGACGACTTACAAAGCCAGGTGGAAGCCATGGAAATGTTTGCACTGGGCAGAGGGCTAATATCCGAAACAATAACCGAGATAGGAGGTGGCATGAACTTCTCCCGCAAGAAGCTGATGACACTGATTACAGACATCATCAGCGGGGAAATAGAAACGGTTATCGTAGCCCACAAGGACAGGCTGGCACGATTTGGCTTTGAACTCATCGACAATCTGGCAAAACAATATGGTTGCGAAATCATTGTAGCAAATGTAGAGAGGCTTAGTCCCCAACAGGAAATGGTCGAAGACCTGATGTCCATAATCCACACATTCTCCTGCAGGTTATACGGATTACGCAAGTATAAGAAAGCAAAGGAGTTGCTGGGAGATGCAGAGAGCGCACAAGATAAGGATCTACCCCAATAATGCGCAAGCAACAACTCTCAGACGCACCTGCGGCTGTGCCAGGCTTGCCTATAACACCTGCCTGGCTCAGTGGAATGATGACTATGCCAACGGATTAAGACACAACCAGTTTTCAATTAAAAAGTGGTTCAACAGCATCAAGAAAGAGTGTTATCCCTTCATCTACGAAGTAAGCAAATGGGCGGTGGAAGCGGCAATAGCCGACTTAGGCACCGCTTTTCGCAACTTTTTCGCCCAAAGAGCAGATCACCCCAAGTTTCACAAGAAGGGCGTCAAAGACAGCTTTCGTATTGACGGCAGTGTTATAAAGATTGATGGTAAGAGATTAAAACTACCAAAAGGCTTAGACCTGCGCATGGCAGAAGAGCTACGCTACGAACCGAGTAAAATCTACAATGTCACCATATCTGAGAGAGCAGGAATGTGGTTTGTCTCCATCGTCTGCGAGATACCAGACAGCGAAAACCAAGCAGAAGGTATAGTAGGAGTAGATTTAGGCATCAAATCCCAAGCAGTTCTTTCCGATGGCACAGTATACTCCAACCTTGGACTACGCAGCAAGTATGCCAGACAACTGGCTCATGCACAGAGAGCAGTGGCAAGAAAGCAGAAGGGTAGCAGCAACCGCAAGAAAGCGGTTCTTAGACTATCGAAACTATATTATAGAATAGCGTGCATGCGTTTGGACAACATTCACAAGTTTACCACTGAAGTAAAAACCAGATACGGAACTGTCTGCCTGGAAGACCTGAATGTATCGGGTATGCTCAGAAACCACAACCTGTCAGGAGCAATAGCGGATGTTTCTTTCTACGAGATTAGAAGACAGTTCGGCTACAAAGCCGGAGAAGTACGAACAGTCGGCAGGTTTGAACCTACGAGCAAGACCTGTAGTGGCTGCGGTCACAAAGCTAATGTAATGCCGCTGAGTGTCAGG
>WRDA01000285.1 GCA_009783675.1 Symbiobacteriaceae bacterium
CCGCGTTGCCACATGAAACCATATGATTCCAGGGTTAGCAGGACAATCAGTCCGCGTACTCTTTTTGCGGGAGCCAAAAGAGAATGGGAGATTGCCGTCCTGAGCCGTGAAGGAGCATCGAGCTGCCCAATCTCCTGTTGCAGCATCTGATCGAGTTGAGCTCGTAAAAAATCGCTACGAACGACCACGTTCATCATCCCTGTCCAGGACCAGGGGTTTTAACTGGATATCTCCTGATGCTGTCGTAATTATGTATTCGATACGTTGTTCTGCTTTCTCCAGATAATCCTGACACAGGCGAGTCAGCCGTATGCCTCTCTCGAAAGCAGCCAGGGTTTCCTGGAGTGGTAAGTTGCTGCTTTCCATTTTGCGTACCAGTATCTCGATCTCCTCCATGGCTTCTTCAAAGGTCAGTTCGCAAATATCTGTTACAGCCTCTGATACTTTATCCATTGTCCATATCCCCCTTCGGAACTGTCTGGATTACTCGTGCTGTCGCTTGCCCATCGCTTAACTCAAGTTCGACATCATCTCCAAAGCGCATTTGTGAGACACTGGTAATAATATTTAAGTTGCGGCTATCTCTGATAATTGCATATCCTCTGGTCATAGTCTGCGAAGGATCCAGGAGTTGAAGTCGCTGGTCATAACTGGTCAAATGAGCATGTTCCAATGATAGACGATGCTGAATAGTAATCTGAAGTAAGCCACGGACCGAGGTTATGCGTCCTTTTCGTGGCACAATTGCTGATGCCAGTCGCTCATCATCCAGCAATCGAAGTCTGTATTTATGCAAGCTCTGTTTTTCTGTAGACAGTCTTCTCACCAGGAAACTATGAAGTTTTTCTCTGTGCTCTTCCAGACGCCATCGTCGTTCCAGTGTCCAGTTCTGCAGCTTCTTCGCATCAATACGCTCGCCAAGAGAAACCAGGTTCTCCTGTTTCGAGCGCAGATGCTGATGAATCCGGGCCAATGTGCGCTGCCTGATAGTTTCCAGATCTCTGAGTAGAAGAGCAGCTTCAGGGACTACTAACTCGGCGGCTGCCGATGGAGTTGCTGCACGCAGATCAGCTGCCATATCAGCAAGGGAGTAATCTGTTTCATGTCCAACTGCTGATATGATCGGTTTAGCAGATGACGCCACAGCACGTGCCACCGCTTCCTCATTAAAACACCAGAGATCCTCCTGGGAGCCTCCACCTCGACCGACAATAATCACCTCGACCTCGGGTAGAGTGTTTAGAGCATAGATTCCTGCCGCGATCTGCTCAGCAGCTCCTTCGCCCTGAACCAAGCTTGGTGCGAGGATAATGTGAACGCTAGGGAAACGACGCCAGATGATTTTTACCATATCTCTAAGTGCTGCACCACTGGGTGAAGTCACGATGCCAACTGTTTTAGGGTATAGAGGCAGTTTTCTCTTTCTTTCTTCTGCGAAGAGGCCTTCCATAGCCAGGCGTTGTTTAAGCTGTTCGAAGGCTAAAGCCAGTCCTCCAATACCTAGTGGCTCCATTTGCTCGGCAATGAACTGGTATTGCCCATCGCGTTCATATAAGGATACAGCTCCGCAGACGACGACTTTCTGGTCGTCCTGAGGCCGGAAACGCAGGAGACGAGCTTTTCCCACGAACATAACACAGCGAATCTGGGCTGTTTCATCGCGTAAGGAGAAGTACAGGTGACCGGAACTCTGCGCGCGGAAGTTGGTGATCTCCCCTTCAATCCATAACTCTTTAAACAGAGCTGTCTCATCCAGCATTTCCTTTACGATTCTGTTCAGTTCACTAACCGTTAGCGCCTGACGTTCCATGGTTCCTCCTGCTTATCAAATGAAGCTGCGAAGGCAGCGAGCGCAAGCCAGGCAAGCCCTGCAGCATTATCGCTGCTAAACTCCCGGGATGCGAAAAACAGGTCTCCCTTTGTCGCAACACGGCGTCTGATTTCACCGTTGATATATAGGTTGGCTGCGACACCGCCAACCAGGAGTACATCTCTGAGGCCTGTGCTCTCGATTGCCTGTAGGATCATCTTACTTATGGATACGGCAATACATCTCTCAAGCGCCCTGGCAATCTCTGCTCCTGGCTCACCCCTGGTTATCATACGCAAAGCAGCCGCTTCGGCACCCGAAAATGATACTGCCATGTTTCGGCAATATGAAGGAATCCTTAGCTCGTATTCACCCTGCGGAGCACTCTGGATAGCCAGAGCTTCCAGATGGGGTCCTGAGGGAAAAGGCAGCCCAAGAGCTACGCCAATACGGTCCACCAGTTGCCCAGCATGTAAATCGTTTGTTCCTCCCAGGAGTTGCTCTAAAAACCCTGTCCTGTTTCGCCTAACTCTCAATATCTCAGTGGTGCCTCCAGATATATGAACTGCGATAAACTCCTCTGAGCATGGTCCCTCGGCAGAGTGTAATCCAGCCATAATATGTCCCTCCTGATGGGAGAACTCCCAGAGGGGGCAACCCCAGGCGAGACTCAATACCCTGGCAAACTGTGCGCCTACAAGGAAGACAGGCATAAACGACCCTTCCAGCGGGCGTGGACGTGAGCTTACAGCTATTCCGACAGGTGGTTTCTCCGGTCTCGAGATAGATGCGAACAAGTCCGGCACCTGTTTCACGTGAGAGTAAAATGCCTCCGATTGTCTAAGGCCACGCTCTCCTGTAGGAACCTGAAGCAATACGCGTTTATCCGAGAGGAGGTGACCGTTAAGGTCGACTGTGGCTAACGAGGTTGTATATGCACTGGTGTCCAGTGCCAGGATCCAATCGGTCATTATGATAAAAACTGCAGATTCCTGCGTGATTCTTCGAGATGCTTGTGAATGTTTCCAAGGATGCCATTGATGA
>WRDA01000286.1 GCA_009783675.1 Symbiobacteriaceae bacterium
CCCAGGTATAGTACTGGCAGAAACGAGCTATATATCTTCGATCAGATTGCCAGGAAGGCGGCTTCCTTCGTATTGAAGGAAGGGTTTAATCCGGTAGCCACCATTACTCGCTCTGGTTATCCACCGGCTGGTGTTGCAAATATATGCCATATGAGTTCCCCCTCTTATGACTATTGTCGGGAGAATACCGCTCTGATCGATATCATTCTTCCTCTGCAGGCCAAAAAAATCGAACCAGGCACCTGCAGCGTGGAGCGTAAAAAGCTGGAACAGACCATTCACTGGCTGGAGGAGTTCAGTAGCGATGCCAGACGTCTGCATATCCTCAGGCAATACCTTAAAGAGACGACGACCTTAGACGACCAGGAGATGCTTCCCTTGCTGGCTGGAGCTATCTCACATAACCTGGCGGATACCAGGTCTCTTGTCCATAGCTTTGAGGCCAGATGGGTTGATGAGACAGACAACCCGGACTTTATGGTCATCCTCCGTACTCTCAGGCACTACCTGCGTTCCGATCTGACCGGAGATCTGAGCTTAAAGACTGGATCTCGTAGTAACCCTGCATAAGCTGTTACTCTGGAAATGATTATGCTAGCTTTTGCCAAAAGGAAATTGCTAAAGATTTGCCGAATACTGCTTACTATATAAGATATAAGGGGGATAACTGCGAAATGCGTGTGATCACGACCAAACCAGAGCTCTGTTCAGGCTGTAAGGCTTGTCAGGCTCTGTGCTCTCTAACTAACTTTAATGAGAATAACCCTAAGAAAGGCGCCCTGCAGATTATCGGTCACTTTCCGGATCCTGGTACCTACGAGATCAACATCTGCTCCCAGTGTGGCGTTTGTGCCTCTGAGTGCCCGGTACAAGCCATTTCCCCTGGAGAAAACGCTTACATCATCGATCCCGAAATCTGCATTGGCTGCGGCGCTTGCGTTGCCTCCTGCCCGACCAGGAGTTTCGTGCAGCATGCAAGCACCGTGGTACCGATCAAATGTATATCCTGCGGCGCCTGCGTGGAATACTGTCCTCGCCGGGCTTTAGTCTGGCAGGAAGGTTAGGAGGTCGCCCAGATGAAGAGTATCCATCAAAAAATTCTACGTATCAACCTCAGCGATGGTAGTCATCGCATAGACAGCCACTCCGCCGATTTCTATCGCATGTGGCTGGGTAGTCGCGGTATGGGAGCCAAGATAATTTACGACGAAATACCGGTGGGCGCCGATCCTCTGGGACCGGAAAACCTCCTCTTCGTCGGTGGTGGTCCGCTTTCCGGCGTCTACGCTCCGGCTACGGGGAAGACCTCTTTCGTTTGTAAATCGCCGGCGACAGGTGGTTATGGCGACGCCAATGTGGGCGGGCATCTCGGTCCGGAAATAAAGTATGCTGGTTACGATGCCATTATCTTCGAAGGCTGTGCCAGCGAACCGGTCATCATCGTCATCGATGACGATAAAATAAGTATAAAACCTGCAGATCATCTCTGGGGTAAGGGGACTTTCGAAACCGAAGAGATCCTAAAAAAGGATCTTGGCGATGATTTCCAGATCGCGGTGATCGGTCCCGCCGGGGAGAATCTGGTCCTCTCGGCATGCATACAGCACGACTTTGGCCGTCAGGCTGGTCGCACCGGTGTGGGAGCGGTCATGGGCTCGAAGAAGATGAAGGCCTTCGCCGTCAGAGGCAGTGGGGGAGTTCCCCTGGCCGATCCTCAGGGTCTTTTAGAGATGAGCAAGAAGGCGTATGCCAGCTGCTTCAGCAAACCAGGGTTTGAGGAATGGACCCCTATGGGTACCGCCGGAGTGACCAACTGGGTCAACGAGATCGGCGCTTTCCCCACCCATAACTTTAAGACTACCTACTTCCCCGGACACGAGGGGATCAATGGCGAAGCTCTCCTGGAACGAATCCTCAGGACCGACAAGGGTTGTTTCGCTTGCCCAACACCATGTGGTAAGTACTCCAGTGCCGCCGGAGTTCTGCGAGGCGGACAAGGCCAGGAGGAGCATTTTGAAGTCCTGGTGGAAGGGCCCGAATATGAAACCATAGCTCTTATCGGAGGCAACTGCGAGTTGCCTACCATCGAGGAAGTGGCGTATGCCAACTATGTCATGGATGATTTGGGGCTGGATACCATTTCTGGTGGCAACATCGTCGCCTTCGCTCTGGAATGCCTCGAAAAGGGAGCTCTGACTGCGGATCAGGTGGAGGGACGGGAACTTAAGTTCGGCGATCTGGCTTCGGTAGTCTACCTGGCTCGCTTGATCGCTAACCGGCAGGGTATCGGTGATATCCTGGCTAAAGGGGTGAAACTGGCTGCTGCGGAGATTGGTCACAACTCTGCCCACTATGCTATCCACACCAAAGGCTTGGAGCAGTCAGGCTACGAAGGGCGTAATGCTCCAGCGATGATGCTGGCTTATATGACTGCAGACATAGGTGCTCATCATAATCGTGCCTGGGCGATTACCCATGATATTGCCGTCGGTCCCGACGTCTTCGAGGGTAAGCCAGAGAAGGTCGTTGAGTTGCAACATATTCGTCCGTTCTTCGATCTGATGGGGTGTTGCCGTTTACAGTGGGTGGAGCTTGGTTTTGAACTGGATAACTATCCGGATCTGCTGAACATGGCAACTGGGTGTGATTATACCTGGGAGGAGATGATGACCATCTCCGAGCGAGTCTACAATCTTACCAGGATGTTCTGGGTCAAGCATGTGCCAGGCTTCGGCCGCGATTGGGATTGGCCACCACCGCGTTTCGTGGAGGAAGAGGTTCCCACCGGTCCTTCGGCAGGTAAGAAGATCTCCGTAGAAAACCTCAATTGGCTGCTGGATCGCTACTACGAG
>WRDA01000287.1 GCA_009783675.1 Symbiobacteriaceae bacterium
CTGCCACTAAGACCATCAGCTTGGAGAATTTAAAGGCGCTGTCCAGGGGGCTGTATTCCAAAATGATATTGATGCTGATAGCCACCGAAGCAGTCATTTTCTTACTGGATATGCCCATGCCATCTTTGCCCTTAGCGGCTTTCTTCAGGTCTCGGTTGATGGACTTGGCTTCATCTGATTGGTTGTTGCTGCCTAGGTTTTTCAGGACTTCGTTCATCTTGTTTAGGGTGTTGGCATCCTGATCCTTGCTGCCCTGCATGCCGGCACCCTGTTTGATGCTGTCCTTAGCCAGATCGTTATTGCCATCGGCTTTCTTCTTGCTGCTATCATAGGAGAAGATGGGTATACCCACGGTGATACCGATCTCCTTATCATCGATGGCGATGGAGAAGTAATCGCTGACCTTCATTTCTATGTTCGGCAGGGTGATGCCCACGTCCATATTGTATTCGTCCATGGAGTTGCCGCTGGCACCAGCATCACCGCTGGCGTTGAGCTCACCCTGGCCATCCAGGTTCAGGTAAGCCAGGACACTGGGGAAGGTGGAGATGATAGGGCGAGAAGTATACTCGATGAGCAGAGGAGTCTTATCCTCCCGAACCTCCCGGATGGAGACGTTGAAGCCATCGTTCTCCCCCAGGGAGCCTAAGAAGCCGTTGAGCATGTCTATAACAAAGTCAGGTGGATTATAACTGCCGTCAGCTCCTATGCCAGCGCCGGCAAACCCTGCCGGGACGACGGGTATCTCGTCCCCAATGACCGTCTTCTCCAGGAAGATGGGCCAGGGTTTACTGAAGGTAAACTCCGGCAGCAGGCTGCCCTGCCATTCACGATTGTTCCAGAGATACTCAGTCTTAGCCGCATTCAGCTGAGGCGGATGGAGATCACCACCCAGGGGCACATCGATGAAGGAGTTAGCCATGGCTGCTACGCCGTAGATATCCTTATCCTTACCGGTTACCCCGGTATCAATATAGCGCATGGCTTTCTGCTCATCGCTCATCCTGCCCAGGAGCTGAGAACTGGTAACAGTGGTCAGGAAGGCAGGCAGTATCTCTGCTTTGCTGTCCCTGGCCGAAGGGATGGGCTCAAAAGAGCGGGGCAGCATATTGTAGTAGACTTTCAGGATCAGCTGATGGTAATTCGATGGGTCGAGGCTTTCCACCAGAGCCGGCGAGAGCCAGGTTATCTCGATATCTCCCGCTGCCACCCGACCCACCAAGAGATCGCTGCCACCAGGATCCAGGGTAAAGAGGTTATCCACCGGGTCGAAATTGCCATCTATTTTACCATCGTCGTTACCGTCGAAGTATAGCTCCATGCGGGAGACCCGGACCTCCATGGGCAGGGGAATCCCTTTGTAAGGTCCGGCGATCCAGGTGAAGAGCAGGATAGGGTTCTGGATAGCCTCTCTGGTTATGGGTATCCTGGCGTTGCCCGGGTAGGGAAAAATCACACCCGGCAGGATAATTACATCCGTAGGATCTAAACCGAAGTTTATCCACTTTAAGTTGACGAAGTTTGCCAGCATCTTCTCCAGATCGGCGTTGAGCTGAGAGGCATCGGAGATCAGAGCCGAGCGAGCCACGCTGCCAGTTTTCTCTGTGAAGGTAACCGTGCCGCCGCTAAGGACGGGTTCGAAGTAGCCGTAGGTGATATCGGTGCTGTAGCCATCACCAAGCAGGAAGGCGGCGATATCGGGTTCATCAAGCTCGGATGCTCTGGAGCCGCGGAAGTTGACCACCACATCCTGCTTGCGGTTAAGTACCACATGGATGGTGTAATCCTCTGTCAGATCGTATTCGGTGACCCTTGTCCAGACCAGATCCAGGTAGAAGATATGATTGGGAGCTGTGGGCGAACCAGGCTGCAGGACCCCTCTGGCAAGGATATCATCTTCGCCCTTGCGGGTGAGATAGATGCTGACCGAGGTGTCTCCGTCCAACAAGGGTGAATAATGAGACTTGGGCAGAGCAACCTGAACCGTGCTGCCCACGTAGATGCCGCTTTCAGCCAGACCACTGCGCCGGGGAACCAGAGAGAGCTGAGGTAACAGACCGTGGCGCTGGATGTCCGCAGGGGTAAGAAAGTCCTCGTCGGCGGAGTGCACCTCGGCATTGAAGTTGCCGCTGAAGACACGACGGGTAAGATAGGCACCGCTATAGTAGATGGAGGTCTCGCCCATGAGTCCAGTGGTTACGGACCCCATCATGTGATAGTGCTCGTTGTTGTCTGTATCTATTCTGGTGTAGGAGTTAGGATATGACTCATTCAGATTCTGCAAGACCCACTGATCCAGTCGCAGCATGATGCGAATATCCCCGGAGCCTGAGGAGTCCCAGACTTCCCAGCTGTCATCCACGCTGCCATCGGTGCGTTGAGAGTTCCAGCCGAAACCCGATAATCCATAAAACCAGGGATTCGAAGTTGTCAGGGGGCCATCGATGCTCTCCAGAACACCATCGAGAGCATGATAACGCCAGGTCATCACCGAGACCTGTGGCCTGACGAAAACTCTGGCTCGGTCCGAGTAGTCACCCAGCCAGGCTCCTCTGGCTCTGGCAGGACCGGTTGCCTCCAGCGGATCATGGACATAACGACGAAACATAGAAACGCCGTCGGGAATGTAGAGAGATGCTTCAGCTTCATAAATCAAGTCTTTATTCGAATAGTCGATTACCCCTGTAGCTAACATAATAGTGCTACCGCTGGAGACGAAGATAGGATCGCAGTATTGCCCGGCAGAGAAGCTCCAGGAGCCTGTGCTGCTGTAGCCAGCAGTGCTTCCGGGAGCTTGCGGGTTCTCACCTGGGGTACTTGGGCTGGTGATCCATTCATCATCCACCCAGA
>WRDA01000288.1 GCA_009783675.1 Symbiobacteriaceae bacterium
ACCTTTCGTCCTGAATTCCTCAACCGTATCGACGAGATAATCGTCTTCCATCATCTTTCGCAGGAAGAGATCAGAGAGATCGTCGGGATCATGGTCAGACAGGTCCAGCAAAGACTAGCCGAGTTGAGAATCCGTATTGTTCTCGACAATGATGCAGTTGACTATCTGATGCAGAGCGGTTTCGATCCTGTATATGGAGCACGACCACTGAGGCGAGCTATCCAGAATCAAATTGAAGATAAATTATCGGATGAGATGATTATGGGCCGGATCATTCCCGATACAGTCGTAAATGTTTCTGCAGATGCCGAAGGCTTGGTGTTCAGAGTATAAGTTAAGCCGGAAATGGCAAGAGGACCGGGTATGCAACCCGGTCCTCTTGCTACATCAGCTCCTATTGATTCATTTTGGGGTCCAGAGCATCCCGTAAGCCATCTCCCAGCAAATTGAAGGCTAACACAGTGACCATTATCATCACACCGGCCCAACCGCAGATATGCGGCGCGGCCATAAGATAACTGCGTCCGAAGTAGATAATCGAACCCCAGGTTGACTGTGGTGGTTGGGCTCCAAATCCCAGGAAGGTCAAGCTTGACTCCAGGAGGATTACATTAGCTATGTTCAGAGACACTAGCACAATAATCGGAACCAGAGCGTTAGGGACTATATGATGAAGAAGGAGGCGTCGATCGGTACAACCGCTGGCAACGGCCGCTTCAACATAGTCCAGATGCTTTATTTGCATGACTTTAGCACGAATTTGCCGTGCATAACCATTCCAGGATGTTAAGCCGATGACGACCATTAGTTTGGTGAGATCAGGACCCAAAACAGCGACCACAGCGATAACCAGAAGAAACTGGGGTATGGTGACGAAGATTTCCGAAACCCGCATAATCAGGTTATCTACCCAGCCACCATAGTAACCGGAGATTGCTCCCAATACGACGCCTATGACCAGTGATATGCCTCCTGCGATGAAGCCAACAGTAAGCGAGACTCTGGCTCCATAGAGAATTCGACTTAGCACATCTCGTCCAAGCTCGTCCTGACCCAGGAGATGCTGAGGTGATGAGCCTCTGAGTTTTTCGCTTGGCGCAATAGCGTTGGGATCGTAGGGTGCAATCCAGGGAGCCAGGATAGCCATGGTTAGCAGAGCTAATAAGACGAAGAGGCTATAGTAGGCCAGCCTGTGTTTGCGAAAGCGCAGCCAGATGGCCCGAAAACCCATACCACTCTCAGAGCTCGCCTGTAATTCGATAAGAGAGTCGTCAGCACTGAAGACTATACTGCCATTAGCAAACTTACTCAATCTGCGTCACCTCTCAATCGTAACGTATACGCGGGTCGATGATACAATAGAGGATGTCGACGATAAGATTAGCAAAAGTGATCGCTAAAGCAAAGAGTAAAATAATAGCCTGTACTACGAAGTAGTCGTGATTACTGAGCGAAGTAACCATTAGACGTCCGATGCCCGGCCAGGCAAAAATTTGCTCGACGATGACTGATCCCATGACCAGGAAGGCAAACCAATAGGTGAGACTCGTTGCGATAGGTATCATCGCGTTACGCAAAGCATGGCGATAGGTTACCGCAGGTAAACCAAGTCCTTTTGCGCGTGCGGTTCGTATATAATCTTCCGAGAGAACTTCCAGCATGGAACCGCGAATCATCCTGGTCAGACCCGAAGCCCATCCTGTCCCTAAAACGATGGAAGGTAAGATATAATGCTGCCAGGTTCCGCTGCCATTCGTGGGAATCCATCGCCATTCCAGTTTATACGAAAAGAAAAAGATCAACATCAGAGAAAGCCAAAAAGAAGGCATAGATTGGCTTAGAAGAGCCAAAAAAGTACCGATATAGTCGAATAGGGAGTATTTTTTTACTGCTGAAATGATCCCAACTGGAAAAGCAATTGCCAGGCCTATTACCGTAGCGACTAAGTTTAAGCTGATCGTATAGTCCAGTCTTGACTTTATAAGGTCCACCACAGGCATTCGGTTTGCCATGGACACCCCAAAGTCTCCCCGAATGGCTTTGCTGAGCCAGGTGAAATATTGCAGATATATTGGTTTATCGAATCCCCACTCAGCACGTAAGGCGGCAATGACAACCGGGTCAGTCTCGCGTCCTGCTACACTCTTTACCGGGTCTCCAGGAGCAAGGTGCATCAAAGAGAAGACAACAATGGAAATCCCCAGTGTTGTCAGTAGAGCCAGCAAGAATCGCCGTAAAATATAGACTTTCATCAACAAGACACATCCCATCTGATCCGAAGCATGATCAAGCAGTAACCATCGATGTTGCATAATATACCATTTAGTGAATGATTATGCAAGAGCATCTTCAAAAAAACATGGGAAAATTACGGAAATGGTCTTCTGCTTCAGATGGGGTGGAGCTTATTTGTTGCCTAACATCCGAGGATATGCTATACTCTAGGCGGTCAGGCGGGAAAACAGGCTTTCCCACTGATGTTGTCGATTTCTACAGCCAAAATATAGATTTTAGAAACCTGAGAAGCACTAACATCAGGAGCTGAGATCTCCATATCTCTGACCAGATGGCGGGTCAGACGTGTCACCAGGGAAGCCTTGACCGAGGGTTCGGTAATGAAGCGCGCATGTCCGGTGCAGATAACGCTGCGAAAGTAAGCTCCCAAACTGCACAGGAGATCAGTATCGGTATCCTTGAAGCCTGTAAACTCCGAGACCACAAAGGTAACCAGGGGGTTTTGCTCCAGGATGCCGATTTTTCGACCTTCGGTGGCAATGTGGAAATAGAGCGTGTTCTCCTCATAATAATGGTTTAACGGTATTGCATATGGCTCATCGC
>WRDA01000289.1 GCA_009783675.1 Symbiobacteriaceae bacterium
ATGCTCCCGTCCAGGGGAATGGGGACTTGGAGTCCCCATCTTAGATCAGACTAGCCGAAACGTGCGAGGGGTTCACTTGTTATCCCCGAAGCAGGTTTCCGGCTAAACGCGTAAAAACTGAGCGTCTACGCTGTGCGTTAGCATAGCGCGGGAGCAATGCTCCCGTCCAGGGAATGGGGACTTGGAGTCCCCATCTTAGATCAGACTAGCCGAAACGTGCGAGGGGTTCACTTGTTATCCCCGAAGCAGGTTTCCGGCTAGAATCAGAGGGGCTGTTCCGTGGATGCGGAACAGCCCCCGGTACTGCACCCCTTACTTGAAGTAAGAGACGGAAACCGCACTCAGCGGCAGATCGGTCACTTCCTCCGCATCCCCGTCGCCAAGGATTTCGATCGTCCCGGCAACCAGTTTGGCGAAGATTGCGTCGTAATCAGCCTGGGAGAAGGTTTCGAACTTAGAGGTCGCCATCGGCAGACCCACGCCATCGTTAGCGGCGGCGAAGACCTGTCCTCTGCCACCGGGGAAGTTACCTTCGTAGTAACCCTTGATCGCGGCATACACAGAGGCACTTAAACCCTTCATCGCCGAGGTGATGACTGTCGGGGACTCGATAGACTGGTCCACGTCGACGCCGATGACCTTCTTGCCAACCGCCTCGGCAGCTCTCATCACGGAGTTACCAACAGCACCGCCGCAGCCGAAGATGACGTCGAAACCATTATTGTACCAGGCGGCAGCCATAGCCTGAATTTCCGGAGAAGCATTGAAGCCACCGGTGTAGTGGTAGTTGATCTGTATGGAATCAACGCCAAGGCCCAACTCCTGTGCGGCGTATTCGGCACCCTGGACGTAACCGTAGCCGAAACGTATAACCGCGGGCACCGCCATGCCTCCCATGAAACCGAGGTTGCGGTTGCCATCCATGACCGCAGCATACCCGGCCAGGAAGCCTGCTTCTTCTTCGGCGTAGAGGAGACCGACCACTTTATCGTTGATTTTAAAGTCGCTGTAGGAGTCGTTATGTGGGGTGCCATCGACCAGAATGAAATGGACATCGGGGTAGAGGTCCTGGGCATGGTAGATGGGAACTTCAAACAGGAATCCAGGAGTTACGATGATCTTAGCTCCACCCTTGACCGCCAGTTCGATGGTGGAAAGGTAGGCATCATCGCTCTGCTCAGGTGGTTGATAGTATTTAAAGGTTTTGCCATGCTCCTCGGCATACTGTAACAGACCTTCCCAGGAACCCTGGTTGAAGGACTTATCGTCGATAGTACCAATATCGGTGATTAAGGCGAGTTCGTAGGTCTCCTGCACTGGAGGAGGTGCGGTCGTCGGCGGAGTAGTCACAGGTGTAGTCGCCGTTGGCGTCGCAGGCGCCGGGGTATTACAGGCGATTAGAGGTAAGCACAAAGCTAAGGTCAGGAGTAAAGCCAGGGTCTTCTTCATGTTCATGCCTCCAAAAATAAATGTGGTGTCTATCGTCACCGCTGCCCAGAGCGGTTAATAGATGAGTTATGCCTTGGATGAGTTTATCCCCTTCTGACGCTGGGAATTATAGCATAGAATCCTGAAGCTGTCAAAACAACCATTTTATTGCAAAACAAAGTTTTTGCTGACAACAGCATCTCTTTGTGTTAATATATTTCCCGAGGTGATTTAGAATGAAATCAAAGCCTGTGGCGCTTCTTGGTATTATTTCTCTCCTCTGTACACTGTTCGCTTTCCCGATAGTAATCCAGGCTGCACCTAACGTGCTCCAGGTGACTTTCTATCAGGATGGTGACCTGCAGCTGAGACCTAACAATAACTTTATACTTGGCAGCTATTCTTCAGCTATCGACTTCATCGCCGTAATCAATCATAACGAGGTGCCTAACGACGTTAAGATGACAGTGACCGGACCGAGCAGTTACAGCAAGACCTTCGACCGCATCGCTTTAAGCAATGGCAGATACGGATTCAGCGGCACACTGCCTAATGTCACCGGACTCTACAAGGTCAGTTACTTCTCAGCCAGTCAGACCATCGCTTATGCGGCGACGACTCCGCTGGAACTTGGCATCCACTATCGAGCAGATGCTTCACTGAATAAGTCCTCCCTGCGTATAGGGGACAGCAACATCCGCTTAAACTGCACTATCCGTGATCGCAACGGCAGCGTGGTTACGGTACGCCCGCGCATTGAGCTGAGAGGTGCCACCTTCGATAATCTCAACTTCTCCGGCAACGGCACCTTCACCTTGGATATAGGTCAGATAACGGCAGCAGGTACAGATGCTTTAAAGCTTCTCTTCGACGATGTCGTGGTCTATACCTGGGATGTCAATGCTTCTCCCTTTCCTGCCCTGACCATCGATCCCGGCATCCTCTTCGTGGATAAGCCCCAGCAGATCATCATCAGTGCTTTAGGACACGATCTGTATCATACCGGCCTCAGTGAAATCAATAATGCCCTGCTGCGGGTGGAGCTCGAGGGTGTACCTATTGCCAAGTCCTCGATCACCAGGGTACCTATCGATTACGAGAGTACAGGCATCGTCTATGGCGAAGAGACCTATCGCCGAGTGGTACTTCTGGCTAGTGATCTGGAGGTCGATGCCATCCGTTTCACCGGTGGAGGCACCCTGCGACTGAAGATCAGCGACCTGGATAATCGCTACGAGAGCATCGTCGAACTCCCGGTACAGTATGCTGCTAATGCCGAGGGCATCTTCGGGGGTCCGATCTATCAGAACTATGCTTCCGAAAGCTCCTTCAGTTATGAGTTTAACCTACCTAACGGCAAACAGGTTAAGGAATACAGCATGATCGCCTTCATCACCGATCAGGAACA
>WRDA01000290.1 GCA_009783675.1 Symbiobacteriaceae bacterium
TCGTCGAAGCTGGTAAGACACAGGGCATACTGATAACGGATATCAAACAGCAGAGCCTCCAGTAACTCTTCATCGCTGTCACCGAACATTTCCTTGATTATCATGGCGCCAATGACCACATTGACCGGAGTGGGGGGACGACCGGTTTCTTCTGAGTATAGAACCCTGAACCTGTCTTCACCAATTCGCGGGAAGATCTCTTCGGCAAAGACCTTTGCCCAGGACTTACTCAGGAAACGAAGCTCCCTATCGGTCAGTCTGGTGGTTCTGTCGCTCAGGTTTATCTGCTGGTTGGCATTCTTTCTATACATTATCTGACACCGCTTTCACTATCGTTACTCACGGTATTATATCATATATCAGCACATTATGCAATGGTTCTTGACGATATTCACGCAATATTTAAGCACCGTACGTACTTTGTTATGATTTCAGACTTCTAACCTTTAGCTATGAGCTGAGATGTCCGTCTCGGGGTTTTGACACCCTAACCATTCATGGTAATTCGGAGGTGTCTATATAAATGGATAGCAGAATGATGACAGCCGAGTATCGGCTGGAGAAGTGGGCGCAGATAATGCGCGACAGACAGGAAAGCGGACTGAGCATCAAAGCATACTGCCACCAGATGGGAATACACACTAACACCTTCTTCTACTGGCAGCGAAAGCTGAGAATGATAGCATACGAACAATTAACCACAACTCAGCTGGCTCCCGGCGGCTTTACCAGGGTAAACATCATAGAGCCATACGGAGTGACATCGGCTCCTTCAGATACGAAGATACAACGCGACAGCATTCATATAGATATTACGACCATGAAGATAACCGCAGAAGCAGGTTATCCTGCCAGTCAGCTGGCCGACCTGATCAAAGGACTAATGTCGCGATGATCAACACAACCGGAAAGCAAGTATATCTATCCTGCGGACGCACGGATATGCGTAAGGGAATAAACGGATTGGTAGCCATCATAGAGAGTAGCTTCAAGTTAGACCCCTTCGACGGAGCTCTGTTCGTCTTCTGTAATCGAGCCAGAGACAGAGTGAAGATAATAGAATGGGACCACGACGGCTTCTGGTTGCACATGAAACGCCTGGAGAAAGGTCGCATCCGCTGGCCTGCAGAAGGTGACGAGAGCACCATGTCCTTAACAGGAGAAGAGCTATCCTACCTGCTGGGAGGCACCAGAGTAGAGCTGAAGCTAAAAAGAGCCAGCGTGTTCGAGAGACGCGTTATATAATCAGAAGTTACGTATATATTACACAATACTATGCAATACTACTAAAAGTAGCATTGATATATTGTGATATTCTATAGACATTATAACAGATATATGTTATAATGTAGTCGCTATGAAAACAAACACTTACGAACAAATCCTGGCATCCAAGGATGCGCGTATAGCCGAACTTGAAGCTCTCGTTAAGATTTACGAGGAGCAGCTTCGGATATCCAAAAGCAAGCAGTATAGCCCCTCCAGTGAGACGGGCGAACAGCTTGGTCTTTTCGACGAGGTTGAGGTTACTGCCAACTCTGAGCTACCTGAACCGGAGCTGGAGCAGATTGCCTATACCCGTCGCAAGAAGGTTGGCAAGCGCGAGCAAGACTTGTCCGGGCTGCCTGTTGAGGTGGTAGAACACCATCTTCCTGAAGAAGAGCAGGTTTGCCCTGAATGCGGCGGTGCGCTGCATGTTATGGGTCATGACTGTTATCGCAGAGAACTGAAGATCGTTCCGGCGCAGGTGTTGGTGACTGAACATCGTCGCTCGATATATGCTTGTCGCGACTGCGAGAAAAGCGGTTTGAGTGTGCCGATCATCAAGGCGCCTGCACCCAAGCCGGTTATCAGTGGCAGTTTAGCTTCGCCATCGGCAGTAGCACATATCATGGTGCAAAAGTATGCTATGCATGTTCCCTTATACAGGCAGGAACAGGACTGGAAGAGGCAGGGGGTCAATCTCAGTCGGCAGACTATGGCCAACTGGGTCATCCATTGTGCCGAAGACTGGCTGCAGCCTGTATACGACAGAATGAAGAAGCTGCTGCCGGAGTATCAGACAATCCACGCCGACGAAAGTACTGTACAGGTACTTCGCGAACCGGGGAGAGCAGCAACTTCCAAGAGTTATATGTGGCTCTACCGCACAAGTGGAGATACCAATCGCCATATAGTCCTCTATGAATATCAGCCGAGCAGAGCTCAGGTTCATCCGCAAAGGTTCCTTGGCGGTTTTTCGGGGTATCTGCACGCTGATGGTTATGCAGGATATAACAACCTGCCTGATTGTATTACAAGAGTAGGATGTTGGACTCATTGTCGGCGACCTTTTGTGGATGCACTTAAGGTGATACCGCAAGCGGAACGTGCCGGTTCTGTCCCTCAGCAAGCGATTATCAAAATAGGTGAACTCTTCAAGTTGGAGGATCGCTGGAGGAATCTCTCTCCTGATGAACGATATCGTCGGCGACTGGATGAGTCTAAACCTAAAGCCGAGGAGTTCTTTGCTTGGATTGAATCTATGCGTGTTCTGCCTAAGGATGCCTTGGGTAAGGCTGTTTCGTATGCGCTTGGGCAGAAAAAGTGGTTGATGAACGTCTATCTTGATGGTCGCACTGAGTTATCCAATAATCGCGCGAAATCCTCATCATTGAGGGACCCTCAGGAATTGTTGCAAGCCGCATAGTTCGCGTCATTGTAAGATCAATCCTGAGGATTTAATGTATACTGAAGCCATCACGAAAGGAGATGGTCTCAGTTTGAAAACAGAGTATGAAGCCGCCGTAGAGCAAGTTAAGGAGTATCTTTCCGAAA
>WRDA01000291.1 GCA_009783675.1 Symbiobacteriaceae bacterium
CAACAGTCCGGTCATTCTGGATCTCTACAAACGTCACGGTGTCGACCTCAATTTCCTTGGCGTGGTCATCACCAACGAAAACGTAACCCTGGCGGACAAGGAGCGTTCTTCGAACTTCACCGCTAAGCTGGTGGAACTGTTAGGTGCCGATGCAGCGATCATCTCAGAAGAAGGCTTCGGAAATCCGGATGCTGACCTGATGATGAACTGCGTCAAGATCGAGCAAAAAGGCATCAGGACTGTTCTGGTTACCGACGAATACGCTGGTCGCGATGGCGCTTCGCAATCCCTTGCCGATGCCAATCCTTTGGCAGATGCCGTAGTCACAGCCGGTAACGCCAACGAAGTCATTATCCTGCCGCCGATGCAGAAGGTTGTCGGTCATCCTAAAGTTGCCGATATCATCGCCGGAGGCTGGGCAGGCTCTCTTAAACCCGACGGCTCCATCGAGGCAGAGATTCAGGTGATCACAGGCTCCACCAACGAGCTTGGCTATTTCACCCTCACCGCCAAGGAAGAGAAGCCGAGGGTCGCTTTCGGAGGCTAAGTTCTCTACACTATTGACAATTCTTAAGGAAAGGGGTTTGGCCAAATGTTGAATGGTAAGAAGATTATCATTCTCGGCGACCGCGACGGCGTTCCTGGCGGCGCCATTGAAGAGGCCGTCAAGAGCACTGGTGGCGAGATTGTCTTCTCGACTACCGAGTGCTTTGTCTGAACGGCCGCAGGAGCCATGGACCTGGAGAATCAAGCGAGGATCAAAGAGTTCGCAGAGAAGTTCGGCGCTGAAAATATCGTCGTCCTCCTCGGCGGAGCAGAAGCAGAAGCTGCCGGTTTAGCAGCTGAGACAGTCTCTGCAGGTGATCCGACCTTTGCCGGTCCTCTGGCTGGAGTCTCGTTGGGACTCGCTGTATATCATATTCTAGAAGAACAGATTAAATCTCTCTGTGATGCTGCCGTTTATGAAGAGCAGATCGGTATGATGGAGATGGTTCTCGATGTCCCTGCCATCCAGAAGGAAGTCAGTGGGATTCGGGAGCAGTATTCCAAGTTTTAGCATCCTGATCAGGAGGTATGATAATGAAGAAGTTTCGCGTGGTTCATTATCTGAACCAGTTTTATGGCGGCATTGGTGGCGAAGATAAGGCCGATTATCCTGTAGAAGTCCGAGAAGGGGTAGTTGGGCCAGGTATGGCTATCAAAGGCGCCCTGGGAGAAGATGGAGAGATCGTAGCTACCATCATCTGCGGAGATAATTATTTCAGCAGCAATGAGAAAGCGGCTACAGCCCAGATTCTGGATATTGTTGCCAAGTATCAGCCGGATATCCTGGTTGCCGGTCCGGCTTTCAATGCTGGAAGATATGGCTTCGCTTGCGGAGCCGTCTGCCGCGCAGTCGGAGAAAAGTTCAACATTCCTGTACTCACTGGAATGTATCAGGAAAACCCCGGTGTCGATAGTTACCGTAACTATACCTACATCGTCAAGACAGGCAACAGCGCAGTGGATATGCGTAACGCAGTTCCCGCCATGGTGATCATGCTCAAGAAGCTAGCTGGAGGAGAAGCTCTGGGTTCAGCCGAAGAAGAGGGTTGCTTCGCTCCGGGAGCCGGTGTGAGACGCAATTTCTTCCATGAGGAGAGAGGCTCAAAGCGCGCCGTGGATATGATGATGGCTAAAATCAAGGGTGAGCCGTTCGTCACTGAATATCCCATGCCCGAGTTCGATCGCGTGGCGGCGAATCCCCCGGTGCTGGATCTGACCAAGGCTACAGTAGCATTGGTAACCTCCGGCGGTATCGTGCCCAAGGGGAATCCGGACCGCATCGAATCCTCATCTGCCTCGAAGTACGGTCGTTATGACCTGACGGGGATCACCGATCTGACTGCCGAGACCTTCGAGACGGCGCATGGTGGCTACGATCCTGTCTATGCCAATCAGGACGCTGACAGGGTGCTCCCGGTGGACATCATGCGGGAGTTCGAAGCCGCCGGTGTCATCGGAAAGCTCTACCATCACTACTACGCGACTGTAGGCAATGGCACTTCCGTAGCCAACGCTAAAGCTTATGCCGCGGCAATCGGAGCGGAACTGAAGGAGAATGGCGTCGATGCCGTAATCCTGACCTCTACCTGAGGCACCTGCACGCGTTGCGGTGCAACGATGGTTAAAGAGATCGAGCGCTGTGGCATCCCAGTGGTCCACATGTGCACGGTAGTTCCCATTTCCAAGACAGTTGGTGCCAATCGCATCATCCCCACAATCGCGATACCTCATCCCCTGGGCAATCCTGCTCTGACCAAAGAGGATGAGAAGAATCTGCGTCGGCGTCTCTTACAACGAGCTCTCAAGGCTCTGCAAACCGAGATTCACGTCCAGACAGTTTTCGAAGAGTAGAAATTCCATATTTTGGGGGCTGTCTCCGACGAGGCAGCCCCTGCGATTGGAAACAGGGTCTCCGGCTTCAGACCAGAGATTATCAGAATGAGGCCAAAAGTCCAAGGAGGTAATGTAAATGCCTTATCCGGTTTTGAAAGCAACAGCCTATGCGCTGATTCAGGCGCCACAAATGCTGATCCATATGGGCACCACCCAGAGCGGTGAGCTCTACGCTAATCCTGATTCCGAGTATCTGAAGAAGATTCCGGCAGCACTGCGATCTTTCGCATCCTGTGTCGCCTATCCTCCTAACCAGGTGTTCATCGGCAACGCTACTCCAGACAGTTTACGGACGACTCCTCAGCCATGGTATGAGAATCCTCTACCCGAAGCGGATCGTTTCGGTAATTTCGGAGAAATAATGCCGGAGGATGA
>WRDA01000292.1 GCA_009783675.1 Symbiobacteriaceae bacterium
AATAGCCGAAGAAAGTCTTGGGTACACCGCTGTCGACTCCGGAAATAAAAACATAGAGCAAGATCAGGATGACAGCCAGATAGAAGATGATATCCGAGATAAGGGCGAAAGTAAGGCGCTTGTTCCCATCCACTGCGCGCTCAGAACGTTGACAACTCACCTTGGCTCTGCTCTCTCCTGTTATCTGCGCTTCTTTGGCTACTTCAACTCCACTGTTATCAAATTCAGGAACGGAAGCTTTTTTCGACTCGTTACCTGTTTTTCTTTTAGGTGAGGTGCTTTCTGCTAAAAAGTCCTGGTTTAATTCGCGCAGGGTAATTAAGGTCATCTCTCGTCCTCCTCTCATTAAATGTTGGTAGTGATTCACCGGATAGGCAAACTCAGTTGCCAACCTTGCTGGTTTCCTCTGATACAGTCTGCAGAGTATGCTTCTTTAGTTCCGCCACCGCCGCAACAGCGTAACTCTTCTGTAACTCCTGTAGTTTATATCCAGCCTGAGCGATGATCTCCTCGATCTGTGCCAGACTCTGTGCGGCAAGGGCTCTGCTCTGGGTGATGGTAACATTAGCATCATGGATAATTGCCTGGGCACGGATACGAGCTCTTTCCTCCTGAGCGCTGGTTTCCGTGAGGATCAGCTGCGCCTTCTCCTTGATATTAAAGGCTTCAGATTGAGCATCTTCGATGATCTGCTGTGCCCTAGCGCCGAGAACCAAAGCTTCCTGCCTGGCTGCTTCCAGCTCCTTTTGCGATTGCATGGCGATCATGGCTTTTTCCAGATCACATTCTCTCCGAAAGGCTTCACGATCTGTCTGCAGTTCCCGACGCATATCGGCTGTAGTGCTCCTGGCTTCAGCGATAATCTTCTCCGCTTCGGAGTTCGCTTCGCTGATGCGTTTCTGAGCCGCGCTTTCACTATCCACCAGGATCTTGGCGATGATATCTTGATTTGGGCGGCTCATTTCCTGTTCTTCCAACTGGCGATAACGGCGCAGAAGCGTATTATACTCGTGCATTACTTCGTTATATCCGTCATAAGCAGTCTGATAGGCGTCACAGAGACGCTGTAGATAGCGATCTACCTGATCCCGGTCGTAACCGCTTAGTTGTCTGGAGAAGGTTATCTCCTGACTGACCATCTCGGCTCTCTCTTCGGTAAACTCTCTTAGCATAACGCTCCTCCTTACATTTTTCCTTGTTGTGGCTATATTGTAAGAGAAATTAAGAGAGTACGACTACACCCAAAAGGGTAAAAAAACCGACTTTCCAGCATTATTTCAGCTATTTTGCGATGCTTATTACAAACGGCTTTCAGCACTATGTTTGCATACTGTCAGCATGGTATTATTGTGATATCATCCTGATGTTAAGCTGATTTCATAACATGCCGAATTACGACCGCTGTACATAAAAAACCGGATCCCTGTGCTAGAGGGACCCGGTGGTTAACTTCCTGACAGCTTTAGCGGATTAGCCCTTTTTCGATGGCGATCCTGATGGCATCCACGTTGTTGTTCGCTTCCAGCTTAATATATAATGACTGCAACAGCTTCTTCACCGTATTGATAGAGATATAGCGGTTGGTTGCAATCTCCTCCCTGGAGAGTCCGCTGTAGAGATCGTTGAGGACTTCCCGTTCACGCTCCGAGAGTAGAACCGATTCCGGCAGACGGAGTTCTTCCTTGAAAACGCTGGTGATCATCATGACCTTCTTGGCGTAGATCGAGGCCTTGCGGCTGATCATCCTCAACCAGGCATCGGGAATGTAGTCGTCAGCTGATTTGCGATATGCATTACCTAAGGATTGCATATGACGGCCAAGTTCAACGAAAGGCATCTCGAACTCCCCGGCAAAAGAGTGGTCATAAGCCCTGCGTAACTCGCTGACCGCCCCATCGGTATCGCCGGTCTTAAGCCTGGCTACTGCGGAGAGAAGAGAGAGTGAGAGTTCACCAAGGAAGAATCTTTCGTGAGGATCCCGCGGGTAAGCGTTGCTAAGCACAGTCAGGGCATTGTTAAACTTCCTGGTGGCAATATAGTACATAACCCCCACGATCAACTCGCTGGTAGGTATGCGCACCTCTGAGTTCGGCGCTTTCTCATCCATGATCAGCCAGGAAGCTAGAAGCTCGGGGTAGTCTATCTGGACAAAGAAGAAACCGGTGAAGAGATCGTAGAATAATTGGCGATTCCAAAACTCGGGAATCTCCAGATGCTCCCGCAACTGATGATAGATCATCCTGGCCAGGGAAGGGTTCCCTTCCTGCAGGGCGATACGCAGCAGATACTGCTCGGCCATGGCTACTATGCTGTATTGCTTGGCTTCGCGACCCTTTAAGATGGCTGAATGTGCATGGATGGTGGCAGCCTCCGGTTGGTTCCTGAAGAAAGCCAGCTCGCAGGCGACGAGATCATCGTAGCCATAATACATCCTGTGCTCGGTGCGGCCCATGAATCTGGCTGTTTCCTGTTCCACTGCCAGGAAGCTCTCGATCTCCTCCCTGGTTCCGCCTTCCCCAACCAGACAGACGAAGGAGCGAATGTCGGCGACGGCGAAGGTGCCTCTCATGTCCACTGGGGGAATCGTGGAGAGGGCGTAGTATTCGCTGGCTTTGCGCAGATAGGAGGTGAAGTTATACTCGTGCGTCACCGTGCAGGAATAAGCCGAAAGATAGGCCAGAGTGCTGTAAGCGGTATAGAGCAGGTTGGGGGCGATCTCAGCTTCGCTCCCCTCCCACTCCTCGATGACCTGCAGAGAGTAGGTTCGGGATTCTGCGAAGCGACCCATGCCAAGGAGAAACTTA
>WRDA01000293.1 GCA_009783675.1 Symbiobacteriaceae bacterium
GCTTCACCCAGTGCCACCCTGGTGATGTTGGGCATGATGTTCTGTGGAACTCCCTGGGGGTCCTCCCCTATAACTCCGCTCTTATGCGCTCCGATAGGATTGAAGTAGCGTAAGGCTGCCACAGACCATCTGGGATCCGCCTTGCAGATATCCTGCAGAATCTCCTCACAGATCACCTTGGTTCGCCCATAAGGGTTAGCCACCGCAGAACTGCTCACCGGATCATCTTCCCGCAGAGGAGTTTTCTGAGGTGTGCCGTAAACGGTGGCGGAAGAACTATAAATCAGGCGAAAGACGCCTGCCTCCAGCATTATTTCTCCCAGAGAGATCAAGCCACCTACATTGACATTGAAGTAATGTAAGGGTTTTGCGACCGACTCTCCCACGGCCTTTAGAGCTGCGAAGTGGATGACCGCATCGAAATGATGGTCGTTAAAGATGCGCCGCAGAGCAACCTGATCCCGAATATCTTCGCGATAAAAAGGGATCTTCTGCTGGCTTAGCTCCTCTAAGACCGAGATAACCCGAGGCTTGGCATTGACCAAGTTGTCGATGATGACAGCCTTGTGACCTGCTGCCAGCAACTCGACTACAGTGTGACTGCCAATATAACCGGCACCCCCGGTGACCAGAATCGTAGCCATGATCATCCTCCATTCTCACTGGAGTTTCACTCCAGCACCGCGCTTGCGCGTGGTGGAAGTCGCACACATCTATTATTCTCAGAGCATATGCAAGTTTCATGTGTGCCTGTTAACTCTCAACTTTCAACTCTAAACTTCTCTAAATGTCCTTATCGGGTTTCGCTTATGTTCGCTGCTGCGCCTGGCGCGCTCGATGAGCTCTCGTTCGGCTGAAGTGACCGTTTCCGCTCCCTCCAGGAGGTATCTATCGATGGCTGCATAACTGATGCCCAGCTCTGCTTCATCGGTCTGACCCTCCCAGAGACCAGCCGAAGGAGGCTTATACAGAAGATCGTCGGGTATGCCCAGAGCTTCGCCAAGGAGTAGAACCTCTCTGACGGTCAGGTCGGCGATGGGGTTGAAATCGCTGACCCCGTCTCCCCACTTGGTGAAGTAGCCCATGACGCGTTCGGAACGGTTGCTGGTTCCCGCTACCAGATAACCCCTGGCATGAGCTAAGGCGTAAAGGGTTGTCATGCGCAGGCGAGGTTTAAGGTTGGCAGCAGCCAGAGGTGTCAGTTCGCCACAGGCAGTCTGAATAGCCTGCAGATGCTGCAGATATACCGGGCCAAGATCGATTTCCGTTGTTTCGATGGCGAAGATCTCTGCCAGATGTCTGGCATCCGAACCATCCTTGGCCAGGCTGCCACAGGGCAGAATCGCGCCCAGGACCTTAGGCGTCGCACGTCTGCACAAAGCGGCGACGATGGATGAGTCTTTGCCTCCGGAGATGCCGAGGACGATGCCCTGACAACCCGAACTGTGTAGCAATTCGGCTATCCAGGCTGCCCGGGCTTCTACTTCCTGCTGATAATCCATACTCCAACTCCTGTTCAAACAGCGGTGATAGTAATTGTCCAGCTGGATTCTATAATGAATTACTTATCTTTAGAACCCTGCAGAGCGTGTCGATGGTAGAGGTGAGATCGCTACGGCTCCTGAGCCTTGCTCGCTCCAGGCTGGTCGCTATGCGGTTGATACTCATCACGGCGGTGATTCCCTCGACATAGATTGCCTCCATACCATCGGCTATATCACCTACGATGGCTATAACCGGCACACCGAGTGCTTTGGCACGCCTGCCTACGCCGACGACCACCTTACCACGCAGACTCTGTTGATCGAGTTTACCTTCTCCAGTGAGTATCAGGTCGGCATCCTTAGCAATTTCAGCGAAGGAGACCATGTCCAGGATGGTTTCTATACCCATCTGAAGCTTAGCTCCCAGGAAGGCGACCATGCCACCACCCATTCCACCGGCGGCTCCAGCTCCCGGCAGGTCGGCTATATCGATACCCAGATCGTGGTAAATAACTTCGCTGGCTGCTCTCAGCTGCTTGTCCAGAAATGCGACCATAGCAGGGTCGGCACCTTTTTGTGGTCCGAAGATATAAGCGGCTCCCTGACTGCCGTAGAGGGGATTGTCGATATCACAAATGGCGATGATTTCGGTGGCGGCGAGTTCAGCCAGGAGGCCATTCGTCTCGATACGGCTTATCTGCGAAAGTGTTTCACCGGTAGGAATGAATGCTGAACCGTCCCGGGTGCGAAAAACCACACCGAGGGCTGCAGCAGCACCACAACCGAGGTCATTGGTCGCACTTCCTCCCAAGCCGAGGATCACCCGCCGACAGCCATGGAGCATCACCGCATCGGCGATTTGCTGTCCAACGCCATAAGTCGTGGTTTTTCCCGGATGTCGACGTTCACCCACCAGAGGCAGGCCTGCACAGGAAGCCATCTCGATGACGGCGGTCCTGCCATCGGCTACGATACCGTAGCGACAGAGCATCTCCTCGCCATAAGGTCCCTGTACTGTGCAATCGATCAGCCTGCCCCCAAGTGAAGAGAGAATTGCCTCCACTGAACCCTCGCCACCATCGGCTATGGGTAGGGTAACGATCTGAGCAGCAGGGAAATGCTGGTGTAAAACGGCTGCGGTCAGGGAACAGATCTCCAGAGAACTCATGGTACCCTTAAAGGAATCGGGGATGATGATGATCTTTTTCACGACGAAACCTGGCCTAAGGCAGCCGTATGCTTGATCATCTTCAGGCGGATGAACTCTTCACGTTCCCGTTCCTCTAAAACCTCATTGATCCACATAACCGTCTCCTCA
>WRDA01000294.1 GCA_009783675.1 Symbiobacteriaceae bacterium
ATTGAAAGATAACCAGAACGCCGATCACCAGCACCAGGGCGACGATGGGGATGGCATTCAACCATTTGCTCTTGGACATTGGGGCACTCCTTTCGCTCCACGGACAAACCGTAACTGAAATCATTATACACGATTCAGGGCGACTTGAACAGAGGTGATATATCAGGGGGTATCCATACCCCCTGCCTGTAGCAAAGAACCTCTGTGGTTCTCCTTTTGTCTGGCAGGATTATAACCTTCGAATGCGAAATCTATCATTAAACACTTTATGATAAACTCTATAATCGAAAGGAGCGTCAGATCATGAGCAAAATCACATCTCCCCAAACGTTCTTCGGCCATATCATGGGTGAGGACCGGCAGGTGGAGCGTTGGGACAAGATCATCGAGTACTTCTATCTGTTGGACAAGGAGTCGGACTGCATCCAGGTTTGCGACATGGGTCCATCCACCGAGGGACACCCTTTCCTCCTGGTGACGATCTCTTCGGCAGCTAATCTGGCTCAGCTGGAAGAGTTACGCAAGGTCAATCTGCAGATTTGCGATCCCAGAGGACTGTGTGAGGATGCTATCGATAAGCTGGTCGCTAAGGGTAAGGCAGTGGTCGTCCAGTCCATGAGCCTTCATGCCAACGAGATCGGCGGCACCCAGATGGCTCCCGAGCTGGCATATGATCTGCTTAGCTGTGACTGCGACGATACCAGGCGGATCCTCGATGAGGTCATCTTCCTGATGGTCCCATGCTTTAACCCCGACGGACAGCATATGGTCGTCGACTGGTATAACCGTTGGCTGGATACCGAGTTCGAAGGCTGCTCCCTACCCTGGCTCTACCACACTTATGCCGGACATGATAATAATCGCGATGCCTTTGCCCAGAATCTTATCGAATCTCGCTACATGGCTCAAGTCGTCTTTCAGGATTGGCGTCCTCAGGTCTATCAGGATCATCATCACATGGGCAGCAATGGAGCTCGCCTCTTCGTGGCTCCCTATGCTAATCCCACTCACCCCAATCCCGATCCTCTGATCTGGACCGAACTGCAGATGTATGGCGCCTACATGGCCATGCATCTCGACGAAGCTGGCAAGAAAGGCATCGTCAATGGCGCCCAGTTCGGTGGCTGGGGACATATGGGTTTTCACTGGCTGACCAATCATCACAATATCGCCGGTATGCTGACGGAGTCCGCCAGTGCTAAAATTGGCTCTCCTCTCTTCATCCCACCGGAACAGTTGCAGGCCTCGGGAGACAGGTCTTTCCCTGAGTATCAGCAGCAGACCAACTTCGTTAATCCCTGGGAGGGTGGCTGGTGGCGTCTGAGGGATATCGTCGAACAGCAGAAGATCTCGGCCTGGGCGGTCCTCGATTGTGCGGCGCGTAACCGCACCACAATCCTGCGTAACGCTGTGACCAAGGCTCAGAGGCAGGTCGCCAAAGGCGAGAGCGAGGCGCCCTATGCCTTCATCATCCCTGCCAGACAACATGATCCCCTCACCGCTCGTAAGCTGGTACAGGCACTGCTCTGGCAAGGGTTCGAGGTCAAGATCGCCGAAGAAGAGTTCAAAGCCGGGCATCGCCCCTTCCCTAAGGGGAGCTACGTCGTCACCGCGGCACAACCAAAGCGTCCTGCCATCCTGACTCTGCTGAAGCGGACCCTTTTCCCAGATAATATCTGGACGACCAACGCTAAGGGAGAACCTCTGATCTATGATTCTACCACCGATACCTACGCGGAGTTCATGGGGGTAAGGGTCATCCCTGCCGAGCAGCCAATCTGTTGTGATGCGAAGCTGCAGGTGATAACAGAACTCCCGCCCCGAGAAGGCAGCATCGGCTCTTGTCACGAAACCAGCTACGGTTATATCTGGTCGGCAAACCTAAACGATAGCTATCGCCTGGCAAACCAGCTGATCAGCGCAGGCAAAGAGGTCTGGCGGACTTTCGAGCATACTCCCTGTGGCGAATGCGAAGGTTTCCCCGTGGGTAGCTTTATGGTTACTGACCTGTCACTTAAGGATCTCCTCCTGGAGAAAGCCCTGCCTCTGGGGATTCACATCGCTCCTCTGCAGCAGGAGGTTCCCGAAGGCAAAAGGGAGCAGCTGAAACCGGTTCGTCTCGGTCTCTACCAACGTTATTTCGGAGGCAACATGGAGGAAGGCTGGACCAGACTGGTCTTGGAGCAGTTCGACTTCCCCTATACCATCGTCAAAAATGAGGATCTAAAAGCGGGTAATCTGGTCGATAAGTTCGATATTCTCCTCTTCCCTGCCGATCGTACCCCTCTGATGGTCGACATCAAGAAAGCGGCTAACGATCCCGGAGCTCGGATGATGCAGCGCTGGTTGGGTTCGATACCAGCTGAGTATCAGGGTGGTATGGGTGATGAAGGAGTCAGCGCGGTCAAGGAGTTCGTCGAGGCTGGTGGCCAGATTGTAACCTTTGGTTCGTCTTGTGACTTCGTTATCGAGACCCTGGGACTCGGTGTTAAAAATGTTCTCGCAAATCTGGGGCCCGAGGAGTTTCAGACTCATGGCGCCACCCTGCGCCTGAACATCATGCAGGACAGCTGCCTCACCTGGGGACTGCCTTCCCGGGTTCTGGCGATGCACTGGGACAGCCCGGCTTTCGATATCACCGACACCCAAACTGCCGAGAAGTATCGGGTCATTGCCCGCTATCCCGAGAAGGATCTCCTGCAAAGCGGTCGTCTTTACGGCGAAGGGAAACTCGCCGGGAAGGCGGCAATCCTCAGCGTGCCACAGGGCAAGGGTAACGCAGTCCTCATTGGTATC
>WRDA01000295.1 GCA_009783675.1 Symbiobacteriaceae bacterium
AATGTGGTCCAGGAACATACCACCCTTCATGATCCGCATACCGGACATATCAACAGGGTGGTATTCTTTAGATGATATTAACAGTTCGTGCGAGGAGGAGTAAACATGACGAGTATTCTGGGTAAGATCCATTTTTATAGGAAACCGCTACTCAACTGGGAACTCACCGCGAAACCATCCCCGCTGCGCGTTGCCAGAATTTTATATCAATGAGCTCCTGTAGTTGAGCATAATATCTGTCAAACAACTCTCTTACCAGCGCCAGCCTACCAGGTTGACTCTGGTTTTTAAAAGTGCTTCCAAGCTGGCTCCGATATAGTACAGATATCCAAGTACTTTCGTCCCGAAATGAGGCGAAGTCGTCATCTCTCTAGCTGCTGCGATGCTGCGGCGCATCTCCAGATAAAGCATTATCCCAGTGGAATCTACTGGTCGGACACTACCTCCCGAACCGATGGTCATCACGCCGGCTGAGGGGTGCGCTTCTTTACCAAAATCTGGTTCCTGATTACCAGACTTTATGAGTTCCAACAGCCTTTTATGACTTCTCCAACCATAATCTCCCAGTTCCTGGCGATCTGTTTGAAGAGCTGCAGTGCCATGGAGGTAAACAGGTACTTCCAACTCACTATTTATTTGGGATGCCAGGTACTCTGCCATCTCGGCACAATCATCCAACCCCACCTGATACAGAGGTGATAAATGAATTCCCACTACCACTCCCAGGGGCACTTCAGCTCCTGCGTGGCTATGCAAGTCTAAATTCTCGGTTACTTCGTGAGCGATGCGGAAAGCGCAATCTAAAACAGCATCTGGTGACCCGAAGAAACCTATTTCTGTTATATTTTTCTTGCTATACGGGTAACAGTTAGCAATCTCACAATCGGGTGTTTTGCGTATCATTCTGACTATACTCCTGATAAACTGTCTATCACGACCTTCTGCCAGGATCATAGCACATTCCACCATTTTATACATACCCATCCCCCTCTCTGTCAGATGCTTTACGATTACCTTATCATGAAGGCATTATGAATCCAACTGGCGAAGTAGCATATCGCAATTACCACGATAATACCTGTACGTATCCAAGGGGCGTCAAAAAGGACAGATACTACCAC
This sequence comes from Symbiobacteriaceae bacterium, assembly GCA_009783675.1. Lineage (GTDB taxonomy): Bacteria > Bacillota > JAAYKD01 > JAAYKD01 > WRDA01 > WRDA01. The sequence continues at coordinate 1,122 of WRDA01000295.1, forward strand.
CAACGCCATGACAACAATGAGGATGAGCAGAACCTTTAGTGCATCATATAGGCCTCCCAGTTCATCTCTACGGTTTATCATCATTTTTGCTCCTTTCACGGTATGCCTCTGCCATGCAGGATGTGTATACCCTGCTGGCATCTTGTAATCTCAGGTATTCCTTTTGCAACAGACCTCGTCCCAGCTCGCTGATATGGTAGGTTTTGCGCCGCCCATCGTCGCTGACCAGCTGCACAATCTCATCATCATGGAACCTTGAAAGCAATCCGTAGAGTGTTCCAGCACCGATCTTGACCCGATCATCGGTGAGGGTAGCAACACGTTGCATAATTTCATAACCGTGACGTGGCTGCAGTAAAGCCAGCAGGACATAATACATTGGTTCAGTAAGGTTCTGGAGCTGCTCACGCGCCATATCAACCCTCCTTTGTAAGCCCTTAGGTCATATCGTGTCTCGTTATATCGATTATCATTATAACGAGTCACGGACTATCTGTCAAGAGAGTTCTATAAAATAATCCGCAGCCTTGTTAGCTGCGGATTTACCTGTTTGCTGATCTCCTCTAAGGCATCTTGAATGGGGTTAAAGCCAACCGAGTAAAATGCAAGACGGAAACCTATAAGGCTTATGAACTACCCATTGTCCCCAGGCAGGGGAAGCCGTAGTCGTAGAGGATATCGTTGATCTGGTCGATATCGTAGATCCCCTTGTGTAGGAAGTAGGCGATGATCAGATCATCCTTGCGACTGTTGGAGATGGCGAATCCCGCTCTTTCCAGCAGGTCTCTGGTCTGGTCGATATCAAGCTTCAAAGCGATCGCCAGGGCGAAAACCGTCGCTTTGGAGGTTGAGTAAGCGGGGTCGTTGAGAATCTTGGAGATATGCCTGCGGTCCAGGTTGGCACGCCTGGCGATCTCGGCATTGGTCTCGCCGGTAGCTGCGATCAGCTCGAACAATTTTTGTGAGAAGGATTCTGAAGCAGACTTTACGATCTCCTCTAAAGTCGCTGGGCCGGCAAAGCTTGCCTCTGACATTTCATTCATCAGCAGCGAGCGCTTGGCATCAACCCAGGAGGTGAGCGAATCGGCAATATTACGTGCTTTGGTGCGCTTCCGACGCGGAGCTCTGCTTGCGCTTAACTCGGCTGAGACCTCATAATTATCACTGATGAAGCTCTCTACCTCACCGTAGAGGGCTTCGCTGATTTTGACCGCTTCACCGTCGAAGAGGACCAAGCGGACATCCATATCGTGTTCGCCTAAAAAATCCCGTATAGTTTCTCTGGCCACCCGCAGAGCCTCCGCTTTGGGGTAGCCATAGATGCCGGCGGAGATCAGGGGAAAAGCGATACTCTGGCAATCATGCTCCAAAGCTAGTCTCAGGGCATTTTGGTAGCACGAACGCAGAGCATTTTCTTCATGCTGTGAACCATCACGGTAAACGGGTCCGGCTGCATGGATAATGTATTTCGCCGGCAGGTCGAAAGCGGGAGTCACGACTGCCTCTCCGGTTTTGATGGGGGCCAGAACGTCACAAGCAGCCTGAAGCTTTTCAGCTCCGGCTGCCGTGAAGATCGCTCCGCATACGCCTCCACCCATCTTCAGGTCGGTGTTCGCGGAGTTGACTATGGCATCCACCATGGTTTTGGTGATATCGGTATTACCAGAGATG
>WRDA01000296.1 GCA_009783675.1 Symbiobacteriaceae bacterium
CAGGGGCATGATACTGTCTCCCCTCCGGTGACCTTACCTGCCGGATCTAACTTCCTAAAGCGATCATGCCACGTAAGCCCTTGAAGCCTTCCAGGAAGTCAGGAGCTTCGAAGGAGAGAGTTACGGGATCGAGGCGTTTGGCACCCGGTAGTCTGGCGGAATTATCGCAGGTGCCGCTGTTATGGAAGCGAAGTTCGATCACACAAGGATGATCTTGCAAGAAGACGAAGCCCTTCGCTTTATCGGCAGAGAAGGTTTCATATGCCTTCTTGGCGCCTTCGCGAATCAGGCGCTGAGCTTTCTGGGGTGTGAGGGAACGGGCTGCATAACGTGTTACAGCTACCTTGGTAGCGACGGTGACGATAGGTTTGTAGTCCTGTTCGGCTTCCAGACAGGCCGCCATATCCCCGGACATGAAGATGACCGGAAGGCCTAACTCGGCTGCGATGGCAGCATTGAGTCCACCCTCGCCCAGGGGGCGTCCGTTGACTTTTACTTCGTTAACCACGCCACCACTGATGGTATGGCTTAAGATGCCATCGGTGTTGTTACGGGCGTGATAGCCCACATAAGCCACTGCGTCGAATTCAGTGCCTCCACAAGGGAGCATCAGCCCTTCCATCTGGCTGAACGGCTTGGGTGAGCCGGTGATCAGTTCGATTTCCGGATTCAGCTCCTCGATGAGGATGTTGCGCATGCCGCCGTGACCATCGTTAGCCACCACCAGCTCGGCGCCAGCTTCCAAAAAGGCTTCAGCAGCGGCATTGACCTCCTGGGTCATCCAGCGACGGGCTCTCTGGTAGTCGGCACCGCCGTTCACTCCACAGTGATCACCGTGGACGACACCAGCGACACCCTCGATGTCGACAGAAATGTAGATCTTCATAATAGGCCTCCTTGAGTTAGGGTTTAGGATTTTGGATTTAGGATTTAGCGACGGACGTTACTGCCTCGAAATTAATAATGTGTAATGAATAATGAATAATTCGGGGATGAAGAGGACGGTCTCGCGTGCTCTTCGAGCACGCAATTCGTAACCATTCGTTCCTCCTTATCCATTATCAATTATCCATTGTCGTGTAGTAAATCCGCAGGATTTCACTACACGACTGACGGTTCGATGATCAGATCACCACTGGAGAAGCGGGTTAGGCTAAGGCGGCTGATGATGTCCAGGTCGGGGTGTTCCAGGCCCAGGATGTGAGCAGCCATCAGGCGTGCGGTCATCGGGGCGATCATGAAGCCATGCCCGGAGAAACCCAACGCCATCTCAAAACCCGGAAGTTCGGGTGCCGAGCCAAGGATAGGGCTCTTGTCCGGGGTGAGATGATACAAGCCGGCCCATTGTCTGACGATACGTAGATCCTTCAGGGGAGGCAGGATATCGGTGATGATCGCCGCCATCTCCTTAAGGAAGAGCCAACTGCTGCGGACTTCCTGTCCCTTGATTTCCGCAGGGTTACCCAGACCCATGATGAAGGAACCATGAGGGGTCTGCTGGCAGTAAATATTGTGGTGGAAACTCATCACCATGGGACCCTGCATGGGCTCCACCGGTTCGGTGACCAGAATCTGATGCCTCTCGGAGTAGGATGGCAGCTCCACCCCAGCCATCTCGGCGATCAGTTTAGCTTGGCCACCGGCGGCATCCACCACCACCCGACAGGAGATATCTCCTTTGTCGGTCTTTACACCGGTGACTCTGCCCTGATCGGTTATAATATCCGTGACGTTGGTATAGAGGTTGATCTCCACGCCAAGGCGTTTGGCAGCATCGGCATAGGCCTGAGTTACATGGAAGGGATTGGCGTGACCGTCCCGCTGATAGAAGGTTGCCGCCATTAAAGGTTCGATGTTCAGGTGGGGTACTATTTCTTTGGCTTCTTCGGGGGTAACCAGTCTCGAGGCGATGCCAAGGCTGTTTTGCAAAGCGACATTTTTGCGAAACTGCTCCACCTGCTGCTCAGTATAGGCTACCAGGAGGTAGCCTCCCTGCTTGAACTCGATGTCTGCCGGGTAGTCCAGGTCCTCGGCCAGAGTCTCTAAATCTCTGCAGGAGCCTGAGGAGAGGCGGCAGTTCATCTCGGTACCCCACTGCTGGCGCACTCCGGCACCGCAACGACCGGTAGAACCCGAGGCATGGTAGCTTCGTTCCAGGAGCACTACATCGGTCATTCCGCTGAGTGCCAGATGATAGGCGATAGAGCAGCCGACCACGCCACCGCCGATGATGACGATCTCCGCTTTGCTTTTCATGGTCGCTCCTCCTCAGCCTCTTCTTCTGAATCGAGAGGGAAAGCAGCGACGGCGCCAAGGGTAATGCCCTTCAATGGCTGCCTGAAGGTTGGCATGGTGAAGGACTCGATAGGTTGACCAGTTTTATTCGCCAACTCCTGCATGATCAGCTGACGGCAGGTTCGCCCCTGACAGGGCCCCATACAGACCCGGGTCATGCGCTTGAGTTCGTCGATGCTATCCATGCCTCTGTCGATCCAGGCGTGGAGTTCGGCGCGTGTAATATCGGAGCAGCGACAGATGATGGTATCATCCTGAGGTACATCCTGCATGACTTAAACCTCCCTGAAAAAGCGAACTGTCATAGCATATTCCTTAGGCACTTCCAGCCAGACCATAGCCGTGCGGTCCTGAGACGCTGTATTTTGCACCCGCAGGACCTTGGCGTTACAGACGAAAGCGCCATCCCGGCTAAGACCCTGGACTTCCTGTCCGGGTTGAGGCAGAGGCAGTAGCTCATAAGGCAGACGCACCACAGCCTCCTGGCCACTGCA
>WRDA01000297.1 GCA_009783675.1 Symbiobacteriaceae bacterium
AACTTCGGCTGGCAGGTCGTTCTTCGGCCAGACGCCGTCCTTGTAATATGAAAACTCATAGGCTAGTTCCGGAATCTCTTCATTCTCCCGGTCAGTGACAGTGACTTTATACCACTCGTTAGCGATGCGCAGGAAGTTGACCACCGAAAGATCATTATAGGAGTACTCCGGTAGCATAAACCCTGCCTTGACCAGGCTGTCGAAATAACTGGTCATCTTAGCCTCATCCAGGCCCAGGAATTTCACGTAGTAATAATTTCTGGAAGACCAGGCATGATCGCCCCACTCCTCCATATTTATCTCCCCGACGATCTGAGTCTGGGGAGGCTGGGTTAACCCTGCCTGTGTCCAGATGGAAGGCCATTCCCCGTCAGCATAATAGCGAAACTCATAGTTTATCCGCCACAGCTCTTCTCCTGCCTCATCCCTGACCACAACCCTATAGTACTCTCCGGCGATGCGCAGGAACGCGAAGAGTTCCCTTTCGCTGTAAGAGTATTCCGGACGGGAGAATCCGGCGGCTTCCAGCTGTTTAAAGTAGGCTGCTACCTGACTTTCCGACGTATTGAGAAAATCGATGCGGAAGTAGTCAGTAGAGCTGTAGCCTTCATGGTCCCCCCACTCGGACATGTCGATAGCCCCGGCGATAGCCTCGGCTGATGGTTGCGGAAGTCCGGCCTGTAACCAGATCTCCGGCCAAACCCCCTTCTCGTAGTAACGGAATGAGTAGGTAAGGTAGGCAAGCTCGTCCCCTTCATTGTCGGAGACAGTTACCTTATAAAGCTCATCATCGATCCAGAGAAAATTGTAGAGTTCCCGTTCGCGATAACTATATTCAGGTTTCGTGAAACCCAGCTGCTCGAGACTCTTGAAGTAAGCAGCGATAGCAGCATCGTCTACATCCAAGAACTTGATGTAGTAGGTATCGGAGGAGGAATAACTCTCGTGATCTCCCCAGTCGGACATGTCTATGGCTCCGGCGATACCGGTATTGGTAGGTGGAGGTGTTAGCTTGACCCCTGACCATTGCGCCGGCCAGACGCCATCTTCATAGTAGCGCAGGGTATAACGAAACTTGGTGATCTCACCATAGACCTCATCGACACGCACCGAAACGCGATAAATGCGGCCGTCGAGACGCAGATAGTTCCAGGCTTCCCGGTAGTAACCTTCGCCATCAATGGTATATCCCTTGGGCACTAAAGATTGCAGGAACTTCTCGGCAGCGGCAGCATCGATCTTATCGAACTCGGGGTAAATGGTCACATCCTCGGTGATCTCCCAGGAGGAAAGGTCGATGATACCGATGATTGGCGCGTTATCCGGCTTGACGATGCCAGCCTCGGCCCAACCTTTCGGCCAGCTCCCTTCCGGGTAACGGATCGATTCGATGACGATGGTATCTGTATAGGTTCCGCTGCCCCGGCCCTGGCTCAGTCGTAGCTTGTACATCCCCTTGCGGGCATCGTAGCTGATGGAAGTGGTATCGCTTTCCAGTTTATACTCCTCGACCCACCAGCCACTGCTCTTTAAGGTAGTGCTGTAGGCATCGACTTCTTTTAGGGCTTCGGTCTTGTCTATGACCACGCTTACGGTCATAGATTCGGGGTTGCTTTGCTGATTGTCGCCTTTATAGGAAAGACTGGTCAGACGATAGCGCCCTTTGGTAGTAAACTGAGGCATATTAGGCGAAAGGACATCCTTAGGCCAGGCTACTGCCGGGATCTGGTGGCTGGGTATAGCCACATTATGGGCTACATCCTTAAAATCCCAGAAGAAATCATCGTCCTCGCTACCATCCCTCATCCTGAAGCGAGACGGGGTGATAAACTCGTACTCGACGCTGAAGTCGTCGTTGAAACGTGCACTGGTCGCCTGACTCTGCAATTGCGTCATACTCACCGAGCGTTTAGTCTTGTAATACCAGTCATCTTCGAAGACAGTGCGGTTGATGGCAACAATATGGTGGAACTCGATGACTCCACCTTTAACCCGATACTCACCAATGAGGGTGTCCAGATAGGAGTAGGTGTAGGTGGTGTTGTAGGTGTAGTAACCCGGGGTCCAGGTATCGTAATATGAGCCGTAACTCCAATAGCCTGCATGGTAAGTGGAGTTAAGATGGGTGTGGGTAATCATCACGTTTTTATAAAAATAACCATCATCGGAGAAACCCCAGTCGGTGCGGATGGAGGAGCGGTTGCTGACCCATGGCCCGACCAGAGCTGCAATGGAGATGGGGTCGTTTTTGCTGTCGGATTGCGCTTTCAGCTGTGCAGGTGCCGCCAGAGTGAGTCCCAGAGGTAGGTTGCTGCCGGCTCCCTCGCCATAGGTATTAGCCGGGCGGGTGGGATCCACGGTATTACCGACAGGCTGAGTGCTGCCGATAGGTAGAGAGACGCCACTGGAAGCCGGTGATGTGGCAGGGGTGCTGGCACTGCCACTGACGCCAGCCAGAGCTCCGATGGCACCGAAGGGATTGGTGGGGTTGGTCGTGCTGGACACGCTCTCCGTCGTACCGCAGCTGCAGAGGAGCAGAGAGACCAGAAGCAGCAGGCAAAGAGATTTTTTGAGTCCTTTGGACATGATGACACCACCTTTATGAGTTGAGAGTTGAAAGATGAGAGTGGAGAGTGGTTAAACCCTAGATCCTATATCCTAACCACTAAATCCCAAATCCTAAATCCTAAATCCTAAATCCTAATCTCACCATACCTCGATGAGTTCTTCGATGACCAGGATAATGTCCCGGCGTTCGAAAACAGATTCCTTGGCGTAGATATAACCG
>WRDA01000298.1 GCA_009783675.1 Symbiobacteriaceae bacterium
CGGGGTAAATAATGAAATCTCTGATGCATAATATATTCATCGATATCATCGGCTGAGATATCAAACCAGGTATGGGTGCAGGGCGCGGTAGCAGCTAGTTTCCCCTGTTCCCATACATTTTTGCTGTCCCACGTAACGTCCATCATAAGCCATCGGTCGCCAACATACACTTCTGTTCTGGAGTGTGGAGCAGAGGGAAAAACAAAGGTGCGAGCCGGTAAGCCAACGGATCTAAGTAGGTCATTGGTCAAACTCGTGTATCCACCGCAGACAGTATGCCCCAGTGCCAGAATCTCCTTGGATGTGAAGGGGCAATTGATTATTCCATCCCATTTGTGTTCACCTTCGGTATTATAAAAGACATTATAATAATAGTCATAGTCGTAAGCGATGTTGTTGGCGACCCAGTCATGGATAGCCAGAGCTTTGTCATATTCACCTTCGATTCCTGCGGTGATCTTCTTGGCCAGACTAATAATGTCCGGATCATTGTTTTGCTCTCTTATTCCATAACCGGAACCAAGGGGATCGAGAAAGTAGTTCTTCGCTTGTTCGCTGTCGAGTTTTACATTGTTCCTGTCGTAGTATGCCTGGTTCGTTTGCGCAATCTCATTCCAGCCTTGCCACTCTCCGTCTGTGTTATAGCTGTACTCCCAAAACCCATAATGCTTCTCTCCTGTTATGCCATCGCCAACAGTATCCAGTAGATGAAACTTATGCGTGCCCTTCTTGGTCTGATTAAGCCCCCAGGTATAGGTGCCGTTCACGATCGAGCTGTTCTCCAGCACAATCTCACTATGCCCGGCATTGCCTATGCTGCTGAGCCTGGCGTTGAGAGTTAGGACGCCTCCGTGGCGAACAGTCATTTTATCAATGCACAAAGGTTTGTTGACAATGAAAACTCCGCTGATGTCGTAAAAACAAGCTTGGATAGCGTTATTAGCTTCTTGTTCAAAGACCAGGGTAAAGCCCTTGGGGACGATGACCTCAATACCAGGGCTTAGATTGATGGGGAATACAGGGTTAATTTCAAACCTTTCGGGGCTAGTCGGTGCGTGGGCGACGGTTGTTATGTCAGTGACAGTCACGAAAGTTCCCACCGGGAACTGATCGATGCGCCCATAAAAATCTACCCACATGACGCCTTCCTTACCGTCCAGTAAGATGCCAAGCCTGTTGCCCAAAGGTTCCATACCAGTCCCAATACCTATCACAATCCCATTTAGAATACCGCGTTCAGGTTTAGGCGGCAGAGTCATCCCTGGCCAATCCGGCCACCAGTCAAACCACCCAAAATGATATGGATAGTATACCCAGCCTTCCTTGGTGGTGTTTTTCGTACAGCCGTAGGCCAATCCGTCGCTGGTATACCCCTCAGTCTTAGCAATAGAGTATGAGTGTTCGCTTTCAATAGTCAGGACTTGAAAAGCACCGTTTGCTCTACCCTTGGAGTACTGTGCTATAGTTAAATTATAGGAAACATACCCGCCTTGGACTCCTGATAGATAACAACCCTCGCCGTCCTTGCCATCAAAAATATCCATGCTGTAGGTGTGACTTCCATTTAATGAACCACGTTGGACTACTACCGGCGCTTCTCCATTGGGTGAAAAATAAACGAATCCTTTCCATTCCGGGTAAGGTATCTCATCCACCATAGAACGAAAAGCATCGCTGTCCGAAAGCGCATACGCGTTTCTGATGTCGTGGGCGCGAATGGCACCTTCAAGATCGTTAAGGAGCTTTTTATTTTCAGCTGACAAAGATATATAGTATGCGTCGTCATGTTGCTCCGTCATTGCAGCAGAATACTGTGGCTGAGGAACTAACAGGAAAACAGCAAAAGTAACCACGAGCAAGATAAGGATCTTTCTCTGAATCATAATTATGACCCTTCCTCTCTGCTAAGGCGCAACACAATGTATAGTTGACTGGAAACCTGCTATTGGATACAATCAGTTTATGAATTTGGAATGGAGGGTTTTTATGCGCATCTTCGGACACGAGACAGTCTATACTACTCATTCCCGGCACAATGTACCTGTAGCCACCGTAGCGCCCGGTGAGGTGTTTGGGGTCTACACTCAGCTGAACACCGGAACCTGGTTAAAGACCATCGAGGATACCTACGAACGAGGCAAACCGGACAGCTCCCTGCCCTGCGTCTGTGTGGCAGTGGAAGGAGCCGAACCTGGGGATAGCATCGCCGTCAAGATCCTGGAAGTTACCCCCGATGCCTTAGGTTTCACCGGCTTTGATGGGCGAGGTCGGGGAGGGCTGTTTACCCTGATCGATCCGGCTCCCTGGGGTCTGACGACGAAAACCGTCCGCATCGAGGAAGGATACATTCAGTGGAGCGATAGCCTTAAGATACCCATCTCGCCGATGATAGGGGTTATCGGAACTGCGCCTGCCAGGGAAGAGCTGGTCAACGCCAAAGCAGGACCCTATGGCGGCAACATGGATGTGCAGGAAGTCACTGCCGGGACGACCCTGTACCTGCCGGTGGCTGTTCCCGGAGCCTTACTGCATGTCGGCGATGTTCATGCTATCCAGGGTGATGGGGAGTTATGCGGTTCCGGTGGCATCGAATGTCGCGCCCATGTGACGCTGCAGATCGAAATAGTCAAAGCCGTGCCTGCCAGAGAGAGCGTCCGCATGGAGAATGACGATTATATCATGACCGTCTGCTGTGGGCGTTCGGTAGAGGAGATGTTCTATAAAGCGGCTGCCGATATGATCGACTGGCTAAAGGCCGATTACGGCTTTAGCCGCGAGGAAGC
>WRDA01000299.1 GCA_009783675.1 Symbiobacteriaceae bacterium
GATAACCTGACGATTGTCGTTGATCGTAGCCAGGTTGGTGGCCGTGGTCACATTATCCCCTGGACGCAGGTTGAGGTTGGAGAGCATGCCGGTCGCCGGTGCCGTGACTTCCAGATAGGATAGCTCCTTCTCGCGGTTGCTGAGGTTAAGCTGAGCTTGTTCGATGCGCAGCAGGGTATCCGTCTGGGTGGTGTTGGCGGCTCGGTTGGGCTCACGCACCGTCAGGAGCAGATCGTTGGCTCCCACGGAATCTCCCGGCCTAAGGGAGAGATCGCCCACGACCCCGCTGAAATCCACTTTAAGGGTTAACTTATCGAGATCCTTCTGGCGGGCATCCATGGTCGCCTTAGCCTGTTGCAGCCTGATCTGATAATCGGTCTGGTTTTCTTTAGCCGGATTATAAAAGCTGAACAGGGATGTGTTAGCCGTCAGAGAATCCCCTTCCCTGACGTTGACATCGGTGATCTTGCCGGCTTCGCTGGCGTAGACCCTGAGGTTATTCAGGTTGGTGATAACGGCATCGTAGGCATTTTGCCTGGAGTCGATCTTCAACTGAGCATCTTGTAACTGTCCTGCGGAGGAACTGTTCTGCAGGACCAGACGATCGTAGGTCTGCTTAGCCTGGGCCGCATCCAGCTCTGCCTGCTGGCGATTGGCCTGAAGAGTGGCGTTGCTGAGTTGGTAGAGGGGCTGTCCTTTGGTGACATAATCGCCGTCCCTGACAAAAATCTCTTCAACTTTGCCGGTGACAGCGTTGCTGATGCGAGCTGTATCGTTGGCCACCAGATTACCCGAACCACTGATGGTATCCATGATAGTCGTTGGCCTTAGCGTCGTCGTAAGATATGTGTATCCGGTCGCGGACTGCCAGGATCCATACTGGTTCCAGCCCCACCATCCGGCGACTACGATGACCCCGATAAGGACAGCGTAGATCAGCAAGTCCTGGATGGATTTGGGTCTTTTGAAGAACCGTTTCATACTGAGAAGACCTCCTAAATAGATGTTACTGCCGATTCAATTTGCCAGAGGATTAATAATATCCTGCGTGGCTATGTGAAGATTGTTTGAACACTGCAAAACCGTGCAGAAAACGATTTACTATCGTTCTTCCTCTATGCTATAATCTTTTTGGGCATTGCTAAATGTGACTAAAATATGAAAGGGCGACGTTAATGCAACGCATTCTTGTTGTCGACGATGATCAGCATATTCGCGAACTACTGGAACTATACCTGCAAAAAGAAGGCTACCAGGTGCTCCTGGCCGGGGATGGTCCGGAAGCCATCTCTTTAGCCCTGGAGTATAAGCCCGACATGATCCTGCTGGATGTGATGCTGCCAGGCAAGTCCGGACTGCAGGTCTGTCAGGAAATTCGCAGCAAACTCAGCACCCCGATCATCATGATCTCGGCCAAAGGCGAAGAGATGGACCGCATCACCGGTCTGGATCTGGGTGCCGATGATTATATCGCCAAGCCATTCTCTCCCAGGGAAGTTCTGGCTCGCGTCAAGGCCGTCCTGCGTCGCAGCAACGAAAGCGATGGAGACGAGCAACAGGAGATGCGCAGAGGAAATCTCTACATCAACATGACCCAGTGGGTGGTGCAGGTGGAAGGCCATGGCATAGTGCTGACCCCCAAGGAGACCGAGCTGCTCTGGCATCTGGCACGCTACGCCAATCGCCTCTTCAGCCGGGAACAGCTGCTGCAGAGCGTCTGGGGTTATGAGTATTTCGGAGATGCCCGCACCGTGGATGTTCATATCAAACGTCTGCGGCAAAAGCTTAGCGTCGCCGAAGCCAAAGGCTGGCAGATACGCACCATCTGGGGCGAAGGATATAAGTTCGAGGTCGAATGACGATGCATAACCTGAGGCCTTTCAGACCGAAGAGTCTGTTCGCCAGGTTTTTTTTAACCTTTCTATTTACCATGACCGTCTCTACTATGGCCATCATCCTCCTGATGCCCCGGCAGCTGGAGGGTTTGCTCGTGGCTCATGCGGAGAGGGATATCATCAACAAAATAGCCAGGGTTCGACCTTCCGCTGAGCGTTTCCTCAGCGGAAGACTGATGTTTGCCGAGATTCAAAATACCCTGGCACTCCTGGAGGACCTTCTGGGGGGAGGCCTCTATATCGCCGATCAGCAGGGCACGATCCGCGCCTTCAGTCCTCTCTATGGCAGCGAACTGCTGAACCGGCAGATTACTGAAGAGGATTTTCAAACTCTGCAGGAAGGGCATCAGTTTACCAGAAGAGAAGCCGATTCCCGCACCCTGACCATCGCCGTGCCTATAACCCAGGATGTGGTGACCCTCCTCCATGGCCGTCAGACCTTCTACTTTGGCGCTCTCTATCTGCAGGTTCCTCTGGAAGCTCTGCGTACGACTGCTTTGGTAACCGGGCAGCAGTTAGCCGCCATGCCCCTGATCGTCTGCCTCACCGCTCTGGCCATGGGTGGCTTGATCTCCCGCTCTCTCAGCCGTCCTTTGCAGCGACTCTCTCTGGCTACTCTGCACATGGCCCAGGGGGATTATACCACCAGAGTCACCGAAAGGCGGGATGATGAGCTCGGCCAGCTGGGATCCAGCTTCAACCGCATGGCTGTATCCCTGGAGATGAGCATCCGCCACCTGCGAGACGAGCGCGATCGCATTCATAACCTGATCCACGCTCTCACCGAAGGGGTCATCGCCACCGATGCTGAGAGGCGGATTCTTCTGCTTAACCCCGCAGCGGCGGAATATCTCCATCTCGACCTGGAGTCGACCATGGGCAGC
>WRDA01000300.1 GCA_009783675.1 Symbiobacteriaceae bacterium
AAAAATAAGTTTTACTACATTTTTCCGCTTTTTCAAAAGTGACTTGTGGCTACAAGCGGGTTTCAGAGCTTTTTTACCCCCTTTTTAGCCTCCAACTGTCAAACTCGAGAGGAGTATCAGTACACTATGGTCAGCATATTCCCAATCATGGACTTCTTTGCCGCAAAACTCGATGCAGGGTGCACCGTTCCAGGTTAGCAAAATACCTTCCATTTTGTCAATCCTGTGTTCACCTGTCTAAAATGACAACGGCTATTCCTATGCTCTACCCGCCAACCGTACCAGTATACACATAGCCAGCGCGGACAGGTGCATCGCTTTCCTTGCCGAAGTGAAACTCCTCACTCTCTAAAGCCAGGTGATATATGGCGATACCCATATCTATGGCATGCAGTCTGTTATAGATGAAACCCAGCAAGGGGTTGGCTAGCTTTCGGTAGCAGTGTATCTTTCCTTCTGCAGCCACAAAAAACCAGTTCTGAGCATTTAAAGCACTGGGTGCCAACCTGGCTGCTTCGAGGCGTTCGTCACTGCCTTCGCTTATTTCCTCCAGTGGTTTACGTTTAAACTGAGATATATCCCGGTGTAGAGGTTCTGCAGGGTTACCGAAGGCTATGGCTATGACATGAGGTAAGGAGGACACCTCGGCTTCTGCCGGCTTGGCAGACCCCAGCCAACAGGCGCCCAACCCATTCTCGGAGAAATAGAGATCCATCTGCTGCCCCAGAAACCCTATGTTTTCATAACAACCGTCGGCGACTTCACTGCTCAGGATCAGGTAATGAGGAGCTTTTGTATTGAAAATACCTCTTGTGCTGTTTACTATTTTGATGTCATAAGCAAGATGCGGATACAGCGGTCTCAATTGCTTCGTTTTTTCTTCTATTCTGACCAATACCGCCTCATCCAGTGGAGTAAGGTCATATTTGCGTATCGATTTTCTTTTGCTGATTATTTCGTGCATACTCGTCCTCCCCTTTCTTTTATCACTCATGCCATTAGTATTCCACAATTACATGTCCGCTCCCTGCGTCCACAGATAAAAACTCCGCAACAAGCACCGCTGTGTCTGTTGCGGAGTTTCGCACCCTACTGCCCTACAGCTTCAGGATCTCGTCCACCAGGGTAACCATGGTGTCCAGGGCCGCTTCGACCATCTCCTTGCCGGCTTCGTAGCTGGCTTTCCTGGCATCGCCCAGGGCGCCGTTATGGGAAGCGTGCTTGCGCCAGTTGGTGGCCATGCCACCCGAGGAGAAGATGCGCCTGATATGTGGTCCATCGAGGACGGTCTCCCCCTTGGCCAACTCTTCTTTAACTACCCAGGGGCAAAGATACAAGCAGTCGGAGATCTCCATCTCGCAGGCATGACCAGTGTTGCCAGGCTCCAGAGGCAGGCCATACTTCTCCTTGATCATGGCAGCAGCCGATCCGGTGGGGATGTTGGACCAGTAGGCGTCGATATCGTATTCATACTTCAGCCTGACGACGGCTGTGCCCAGCACTGCACTGTTGCCGCCATGGCCGTTGACGAAGAGTATCTTGGAGATGCCATGTTTGGTGATGGAGAGAGCCACATCACAGAGCACATTGAGCATCGTCTCGATGCGCAGGGTGGCCGAGCCGGGAAAACCCATGTGATGAGGGGAGATTCCATAGGTTATCGGCGGGAAGACCAGGGCCTTGTTACCCAGGCGTTCGCTCAGTTTCTTGGTGAACTCATACGCGGTATCGGAGTCAGTGACGAAGGTCGCATTGGGACCGTGCTGTTCACAGGAGCCAACGGGGACGATGCCAATCTTAAACCCTTCCAGTTCGGCGGCTACTTCGGGCCAGCTCATTTCTCCCAGGACATAACGTTTCATCTCTACACCTATCCTTTCATATTTATATAGGATGCTATTTCAAACCACATTACCTGTCTGTCCAGGCTGCTACATATTCACGCCAATAGCTTTGTCCACCGGCAAAGTGAAACAAACTGTGCGGGCATCGGATGTCACGCCAAGCTTCTCTTTGATCGCCGACATCACCTTTTCGGCGATTTCTGCGTCAACCACGGAGACGATGATCTCTTTCTCAAAGTGCACGGTTATGCCCAGGAAGGTCTCATGAAGACCACCACCAGCGTTTGCCTTGACGATGGTCGCTCCCTTCAGACCGGCTTCCCGCGCCACATCCATCATCTCGTCGGCGAAGCCGGCTGCAAAGATGATGAACAACGCTCTCATACTCTTATTCGTTTCCACGCTGCACCCCCTAAAATGATAGCTTGTCGATGTCGACGGTGAAGGCCACACCGGTGTTTGGTTGATTGAAATGAAAAGTATCCACCAGCATCTGCAGGACTCTGTTGACCAGAATCTCCGGCAGCTCACATAAGACCATGACCTTATCTGCTTCCGAGACCAGACCGATGCTGCGCATTACGATGTCAGCATCGACGGTGCCCCGGCAATAGATAGCATTAGTCAGTTTGACCCCCGAATCCACCAGGGCTTTCAGCAAAGCCTTACGCTGCTTTCTGCTGGCGATGATGACCATAAAAGAGAGGCCACTCTTGCGAACCGATGTCGTACTCACAGATATCTCCCCTCGCTTCTATAACGGTATCGTATTTGCGGCATCCTGGGGATCCTCGGCATGAGCAGCCAGTTCCAGGAGGAAGTCCAGTTCGTCGTGAGGTGCAAGCTTCTTCACCTGGCGATCATAGATGATGCCAAGAGTCTGCACGGCAATGAGGGGCGTAACCGAGATAAAGGCGATGATACCGAAG
>WRDA01000301.1 GCA_009783675.1 Symbiobacteriaceae bacterium
GAACGGCTATGACTAGCATAGCGACCTGCAGAACAATCGACAGCATCTGGAAATCTGACATATGGAGGTGTTCACCCCCTTCCGGTCAACGTAAGGCACGATGACCTCCAAGGAATGGCGAAACCTTCTGCCCTGCTTCAGGCTCTTCTGAGGAGCAAGCTCCTCAAACCATTTGTTCGCTGCCAACTCTTAGGATCCCTTCCTCTCCGGAGTTATCTACTGCTTTCCGGAGTTCCTCTCGTTCAGCATCCTGACGATCATCAGGACTAGGTTGGCAAAGGACAGCATCAGGATAATCGTTTCGGTCACGGACAGAGTCTTGTCTTCCCGGTGTCGCTGAGTCATTATGACCCTCCTTTCTTCTTCCCGCTGCGGCAGGATTTTGCCTTGTTGATCGTTCATACTATACCGTGCTATACTGTTCCTAAATATTGGAGACAGGAGAGGTGAGACCATGGAGATGACTAAAAGCTCGGCGCAATTCTCGTTTAGCTTTGGGGGAGGGTCGGAAATCGAAGCAACCCTTCTGGCCAGGATCATCAATGACACGGTGGAGTTGACCAAAGCCATATCTCATGAAGTAGAACCTGAAGCTTTCCTAAAAATGAACATTACGACTTTTCGTGCTGGCAGCTTCGACGTCGAGTTTTCTGCAGTATGTGAACAGGCCAATACCCTAAAACTAGCTGTGGGGGTTTTAGCATTCCAACTGGCGCCGACGATCGTCAACACCTTGAAGGGAATACTGGAAATTAAGAAGCTGTTAAAAGATACATCAGCAAAGAGCATTACTCCGGCTCAAGAAGGCTTCGTCGACATTGAGAACAATTCGGGGCAGGTCATAAATGCACCGAAAGCCAGCTTGCTTGTGGTTGAAAACTTCAAGGTTGAGCAGTTGGTGGTTAATATCTCTTCTGGAGCGATGGACCATGATAGCCAAGGAGGTTTTACCTTCCGTTCAGATGAAGGAGAAGTTGTCTGCACAGCTGAGGATATACTTGGAATGTGCTCCGTAATGCCCCGAAGCGAAACGGTATCATTAAAGTCGAATGTTTTCGAGACATATTTACAAATCAAGAAGCCGGATTTCATTGGCAGTTCAATGTGGGAGTTCCTCCATATGGGCAAGGCCATCAGAGCCAGTATTGATGACGAGGAATGGCTCGATAGGGTGCACTCGGGTCAAGTAAGCATCAAAGCCGGCGATGGCATTACAGTCTTGCTCGAGGTGCGTATCGACCTGGACACAGATGGTACTCCAAAAGAGGATACGGTACGTTATTTTGTGCAAAAGGTTCTGAGAGACGTTCACCCGCTGGAAGACCAGATAAGGCTGTCGTAATAGTCTTCGCGTGTTATCCCCCGCCAGTGTGCGGGTATTTTTATAGCCTTATCCCCGGTTCTCCTCCACTTCCCGGAGATATCCCAGCGTCCTTCCCTGGATGGATAGCTCCTCGCCGATCGGTCATTGTCTTATTCTTTGGCATGACGCCCTTGCAAATCCTTCCATGCTATGCTAAAATACGCACAGAAGAGCATTCTGCAAAGGCAGAAGGTTCAGCGAACTAAAAGACTAGCTGCATTCCCTCGCCAAAAGGGCAGCTAGTCTTTCATCTTGGCTATGGTTAACACCAACGTCGCGAATGCAATCATTAGCACTAAAGCCTCAAATACAGACATTAAGCGGTGTTCCTCCTTTCCCAGTGTGAGGTCTAAGCCTCCACAGAAAGGGACGTTTGAAACACCTTCTGCCCCTGCTTCATGCTCTACGGGAAGCAAACGAAACTCCCCGGCGTTATATTCCGCATCGTGTATCCTCTACCCTTCGCAGGGTTGGGGATTTTTTTATACCTTGTTCTCCTCCACTTCCCGGAGATACCCCAGTGCCCTTCCCTGTATCACGAGCTCCTCGCCGATTGGTGTCTCGCTAACTCTCATGCAGGATAGTTCACCGGCGGAGAGGACTACGACGACGTCATCCGGGAGCATGTCGTCACTGCTGTCCGCTTGCTGCACCAAGATCACATCGCCGTCCCTGAAAGGCAGCTCTATCTGATCGGCCCTGAAAAACTCCATGGCCCCTTTTTCCGCTGCGGTGTAGTAGGTAGAAGATGTGTGTGCTTCGCTAATGGTGCCGTCGTCCGCAGCCAGGGGACCGTAGGTAGAAGCTGTGTCCGGATAGGTCGTTATTTCGGCAAGGATATTACCAATAACTCTATATATGAAAAACTGACCGCTTTCTCTGACTTGGGAGACTTCCTCTAGGGCAGCTTCCAGGGAGATAATGCGGTCGTTCTGTCTCGTCATTTCCCTTAAAGTGAGATCAATAACCTGCTTACATGAAGCTGGAAGTCTGGTATACATTGAAATAATTGGGTGTTGTGAAAAAACTTCCTCCGAATCAGCAAAAATGTTGACAGATACTCCATACAAGTCGCACAACCTAAACAGTGTGTTGATGTCTGGTTGCGACTGACCTGTTTCCCATGACGCTACTGTAGTCTGCTTGCGCCCTATTTCTTCTGCTACCTTCTGCTGTGTAAGTCCTGCTGCTATACGCAAGAGCTGAAGTCGCCTCGCAATCTCTTTTTTCTGCATCTGTGATCACCTCAGATGGATAATAACAGAAATCGCGCTGAAAATCAACACGTCTACCAAAATATTCGTTGTACTGGTATTGACAAACGAATAAATCAGTAATATACTCTTGATAAAACGAAAATTTCGTTA
>WRDA01000302.1 GCA_009783675.1 Symbiobacteriaceae bacterium
AACAGAGAGCTCTCCCTCTTCCTGGCCATCCTCTCCCTTTATCTCATCCTCTGTGGGCTGCTTTGCAAGGGTGTCAGGATCTCCTTCTTCGAGATCATCACCATCTCCGCCGAAGATGACGATCACTATCGCAAGTATGCTGAAAAATCCTACATTGCTATGGGCATTATGGGCCTGGCCTGTCTGGCTCTGATGTTCCTGGTAGATGGCGAGTATTCCGGCCCAGTCCTGGGCTCGATCCTCTCCGTAGTCGGCTTCGGCGCTTATGGCAAGGCGCTGCCCAGTGCGGCTCCCGTCGTCAGCGGAGCGCTCCTCGCCGCTGTGATCAGCATGTTTAGCACCGGTGTGCCCTACAATCAGGGCAGCTTTTTAACCGCCGCTTTCTTCTCCACCTGTCTTTCACCCCTGGCAAAGCATTTCGGTCCAGGCTGGGGTATCCTCGCAGGGTTTTTGCATCTCTCCCTGGCGGTGAATGTCACCGTCTTTCATGGCGGGATGAACCTGTATAATAACGGCTTTGCCGGTGGCTTGGCGGCAATGCTTCTCCTGCCGATTATCCGGTTATTCCGCGAAAACCCTTAAGAAGCTCGACAGTCTGGAGTGTGTTTGGAGTGTTATAAATGGCGGGTATCTTTACCTCACTTACATATAAAGGAGTATTCTTGCAATGATCTATCTCGATCAGGCAGCAACCAGCTGGCCCAAACCGCCCCAGGTGGTCCAGGCGATCACGGATTGTCTGACCAATGGCGTAGCTAACCCGGGACGAGGTGGCTATTCCCTGGCTTTGGAATCGGGCCGCCGCGTCTTCGAAGTGCGGGAGAAGATCGCCACCTTCTTCGGTCTGGAGCATTCCAGCAATGTCATCTTCACCTCCAGCTGCACCGAAGCCTTAAACATCGTCTTTTGGGGTGGCCTCTGGGAAGGTGACCATGTGATCGTCTCCTCTCTGGAGCACAATGCCGTCGCCCGCACGGTGGAGACTTTGCGCAGGAGAGGCCTTGACGCCAGCATCGTTACCTGCGATCCCGAACACGGCGTCGACAGCGAGGATGTCGTCGAGGCGATCCGTCCCAATACCAAGATGATGATCTGGACCCATGCCTCCAATGTCTTCGGGACCATGTTCAACCTGAAGACTCTTGGCGCCATAGCCAAGGAATACGGCATCGCCTTCATGGTGGATTCGGCCTCGACGGCAGGGATCTTCAACATCAACATGGAGGAGATGAACATCGACTATCTGGCCTGTGCCGGGCATAAGAGCCTCTATGGCCCTCAGGGCATTGGTCTGCTCCTGATTCGTCGGGAAATTCCGCTTCTGGAACCCTGGAGCAGCGGAGGCACCGGCACTAACTCCGACGAACTTGAGATGCCCGATGCCCTGCCGGAACGCCTGGAAGCAGGCACTCTGAACACCCCAGGCATCATCGGTCTGGGAGCTGCCTTCGATTTTCTGCAGGAGAACGGCATCAAGAGCATCCGGGAACACAGTCTGAAGCTGATCAACGATCTACATCAAAAACTATTGGAGATTCCCAATGTCACCGTCTATGGCCCTCCTCTCGGTATGCGTCGCGCTCCCCTGATCTCCTTCAATGTCGGCTATCAGGATTCCAACTGGGTGGCGCTGCAGCTGAATCGTCGCTGGGATATCGCCGTACGCTCCGGACTGCACTGCGCACCACTGGCTCATCGCAGCGGTGGTACGCTGGAGAACGGCACGGTTCGCGCCAGCGTCGGCTACTTCAACACCCAGGAGGAGATCGACGCCCTGGTAGATGCCATCCTGCAAATCAGCCGGGAGAGCTAATATCAGGAAATAATCAGAAAGGATGATACCATGTTTGCTCCTCAGGATTTCTTCGACCTCAACGATGAGCCTCTGGCCGAACTCTTTACTGATTGCGTGAATGTCTGGGATGTGTTGAAGAACCTGCCTCAGCTGGTGCAGAATCTGACTGCCGAACCTGTCATCCTCGGGGAAGTGCATCCAACCGCTGTGCTCAGCGGTCCGGTCTATGTGGGAGAGAACAGCATCATCGGTCCCCATGTGCATATCCGGGGGCCTGTCTATATCGGTAAAAACACCGAACTGCGCCATGGTGCCTATCTGAGGGAAAATACCATCGTCAGCGATGGCTGCGTAGTCGGCCATGACAGCGAGACCAAGGGATCCATTATGTTGAAGAACAGCCACGCTCCTCATTTCGCCTATGTGGGGGACAGCATCCTCGGCCGAGGGGTCAACCTTGGCGCTGGCACGAAGCTGGCCAACTTCAAGCTGGAGGGTAACGAAGTCTTCATCCAGTTGGAGGATCAGCGCATCTCCACCGGCCTGCGCAAGCTGGGCGCCATCATCGGCGATGGTGTCTCCATCGGCTGCAATGCGGTGACTGCTCCGGGTACCCTGATCGGCAAGAACAGTTGGATCTACAGCCTGATCTCCCTGCGTGGCGTCATCCCGGCAGACAGCATCATCAAGCCGGCAACAGGGTATACGGTTGCGCAGAAGCGCAAAGGCAGTTGAAATTGAAAGTTGAAAGTGGAGAGTTGAAAGGGAAAAGT
This sequence comes from Symbiobacteriaceae bacterium, assembly GCA_009783675.1. GTDB lineage: Bacteria > Bacillota > JAAYKD01 > JAAYKD01 > WRDA01 > WRDA01. The sequence continues at coordinate 2,569 of WRDA01000302.1, forward strand.
TGAAAGGATTGTAACTCGATGCAGATTACCCTGGTTCTGTTGGCTGCCGGCCGCGGCAGTCGTTATGGTGGCCCCAAGCAGTTGGAGAGTTTCGGACCTCATGGCGAGATGCTGATGGACTATACCATCGCCGATGCCGTGAGAGCTGGCTTTGACAAAG
>WRDA01000303.1 GCA_009783675.1 Symbiobacteriaceae bacterium
AAGAGTTCGATTGGCATACATATAAGGAAATCAGGCGGGAGCAGAAGGCTTTGGCCATGTCCCTTTCACGTCTGCGTAAACCAGGACGCCTTGACAGGAAGGCGAAACTGATCTGATTCAGTGATCCACCACTGAATTACTACCTAAAATGAAGCTTTACTCTGACACAAAGTTTGGAGGGTTGATTATGACCAAGCTTACCTTTACCCATCAGATTATCCGCGGGTCTGAGCTAAACGGCGACAGTCCGTTGCCAATGCTGGGTACATTGCATAAGCGCAAGCTTTTGCAAAGTCAACTGCCACCTGGTGATTCTCTGTTAGTTGACTATGGATCAGTCCACTGCCTCTACCCCTATACCCAGCAGGATCGATATAACAGGGAGCTAACCAACCTGCAGGCAGAGGTTGCCATACTGGAGAATGAGCATCTGCGGGCTACTTTTCTGACCGGCTATGGGGGACGGTTGTGGCAACTTTGGGATAAAGATGAACAAAGGGATCTCGTTTATGTCAATGATCTCTTACGTCCTGCCAATTTGGCACTGCGCAATGCCTGGTTTTCGGGAGGCATTGAGTTTAACTGTGGCATAATTGGTCATCATCCCTTCACCTGTTCTCCCATGTTCGTCGCCGCATATGACGTCGATGGTTCTCCAGTCTTACGCCTATATCAGTGGGAACGCATACGTAATATTGCTTATCAGATCGATTTTTACTTACCACCTGGATCACACTTCCTGTATGCTCGGACCAGATTACATAATCCAAATCCTGAGACTGTCCCCATGTATTGGTGGAGCAATACTGCTGTCCCTGAAGATTCTCATGGGCGGGTAGCTGTGCCGGCAAAAGAAGCTTACTTCAACGAAGAAGGAATGATCAGCAGAGGAGCAGCGCCTGTCGGTGAAGGTGGAGATTTCTCATATCCCGTTCGGACCTCCGGCAGCAAGGACTATTTTTATTATCTCCCGGAGAACAGTAGAAAGTATGAAGGTTACTTTACCGCCGATGGCTGGGGTTTGATTCAGACCTCGACTTCACAGTTGCAAGGGAGGAAGCTATTTGTCTGGGGCCAACAGGAAGGTAGCAGAACCTGGCAACGTTTCCTCACTAATAATGCCGGACCTTATGTGGAGATACAGGCAGGTCTTGGCAGGACTCAGTATGGTTGTGTAGCCATGCCGGCTGGAGGCGTCTGGGAGTTCGCCGAGTGCTACGGTTCCTTACGTATAACTCCAGAGGCTCAGAGGGCAGAATATGACAGTTTTATCGGGGCCGTCGAAGAGGCACTGGAGGCTGCCTTGCCTCAGGGATCCCTGATCGAATGGCTGGAAAACAGCCGCAGAGAGATGGGAGAGAGCTTCCGCAAGATCCAAAGTCAGGGGAGTGGAGACGCCAGCTTGGAGGTGTTTCTGAGAAAACAGTTAGGATTGCCGGAATTAGCTCCCTGGTTGGATTTTGGTCAGCCAGAGGCTGGACATGAGGATTTCCTGCATCTACTGGCTTATGGTTATCTACCTCATCACGCTCAGGAGTACCTCCCCAAAGTATTTGTTCATGGGCAGCATTGGCAGCATCTGTTGCAAACAGCAGTCGAGGGAGCCGACAGAGCTAATTGGCTGACCTGGTATCACCTGGGTCTGGTCACTTATGCCTCGGGGCAGAGCGATGCTCTCCGAGAAGCTCTGATAGCGCTTCAACACGCTGCAGATCTTTGCAGTAATGGTGCTGTGCTTTATGCCATGGCAGTCGTCCTGTCGGAAATCGGAGAGAAATCGGCAGCAGTACCCTGCCTCATGAAGTGTTGTCGGTTGTACAAGGGTGACCTTTCAGTCGCCAAGGAGTGCTTGCGCTTACTCGCCTTGCTTGGTGCATTCAGGGAGATGCTGCTGTTATACCAGGATTTACCCGAAACAGTGCAATCAGATGGACGAGTGGAGTTTTTGCGTCTTGCTGCTCTTGTTTATCTGGATCGTGGCCAGGAGGCATATCTTCGTTTAGCTGATCCCAGCTTCGTGATTGCAGATATCCGCGAGGGAGAGCTGAGTTTATCTGATTTATGGGAAGAGATCGGCAGACAAAATGGATCTTTTAAAGCAGTCCTTCCTGCTCATCTTAACTTCAAGGCTAAGTGATATGTGAAATAAACATGCAGGATATGGGAATAACGGTGTGGAAAATGTGAATCTTGTATTATTTGATTCATACAACTCTGGTTTCAATGCAGTTTGTATCTGTCGACCAGTATCTGAGAAAAGGGGGGAGACTGCTGAGAAAGCAGTGCATATGAAGATTAGCAGAACATTTCAAACCATCGACACCCATACCGGTGGTGAGCCCACACGAACCGTAGTGGGCGGCATTCCGGTTATTCCAGGCTCCACCATGAGTGAAAAGATGATTTATCTCAGGGACAACTATGACTGGATACGCACCATGTTGATGCAGGAACCCAGGGGTAACGATGTGATGTCCGGAGCAATCCTGACTACTCCCTGTCTGCCAGAAGCCGATATCGGGGTGATTTACACCGAAGTTGGTTGTTACCTGCCCATGTGCGGGCATGATACCATCGGTGTCTGCACCGCGCTGGTTGAGACCGGTATGGTGGAGGTTCATGAGCCAGTTACCAGGATCAAGCTGGAGACCCCGGCTGGCTTAATCGATGTCACTGTGGAGGTGCAGGATGGCAAAGCCAAGTCTGCAGCCTTCCTCAATGTACC
>WRDA01000304.1 GCA_009783675.1 Symbiobacteriaceae bacterium
CGGTAGATGCTGAGGTGGATGTATCCTTCGAAGCCCCGGATTTCGCTGAAATCGACTCTATAGAACTCGATCTTCCCGAGGCGGATATGATTGAACTGCCAGCTGGGGAAGCATTGGATATCGACAGCGAAACCCTGCCTCATGGCATAACTACCAGTGACAGCATGCCGGCTAACGATCCAGGCTTACGGCTGTTTACCATGCGTTCTTTAGTGGCTTTCTTTGCTCTGGCTGGCTGGAGCGGTTTGATCGCCCTGCAGAATCGCTGGGGACTGCCCATGGTCTTCGCGGCGGCTTTCGTCGCTGGCGCCATAGGTAGTTATACTGTTGCCAAAATCATGCAGCTCGCTTTACGGCTGCAGGATAAGGGCAACATTAACCTGGAAAACGCTATCAGCATGCAGGCGGAAGTTTATATTCGCATCCCTGCTTCCACTCAGGGGGTTGGGAAAGTTACCCTGGTCATTCAGGAGCGTTTCCTGGAGACCGATGCAGTAACCCGGCATACCGCTGATCTCCATCCCGGCGAGAGCGTTCGGGTGGTCGGTTTGCAGGATGAAAATACCCTGATCGTCAGACCGATATGAAAACCTGTTAAAAATTGAACTTGAAAGGAGTGTCCCTAATGTTTAGCAACAACGATTATTCCTCTTTTGCACCTTTGGCTCTGGTCATCGTCTCGGTGGTGATCATCTTCAGCCTCCTGATAGGGATCTTATCCCGTTATCGTAAATGCCCCTCGGACAAGATCATGGTCATCTACGGTATGATCGGCAACAATCCCGATGGCACCCAGCGCTCGGCGCGTTGTATCCATGGTGGCGCCAGCTATGTCTGGCCGGTTATTCAATCCTACCAGTACCTGGATCTGACCCCTATTTCCATCAACGTCGACCTGAAGAATGCTCTCTCCAGGCAAAACATCCGCATCGACGTACCTTCACGTTTTACTGTCGGTATCTCCACCGAAGGCGGGATTATGCAAAACGCCGCAGAGCGCTTACTGGGATTAAAGCAGGCAGAAGTACAGGAACTGGCCAAGGATATCATCTTGGGTCAGCTGCGCCTGGTTATCGCCACGATGGATATCGAGGAAATTAACGCCGACCGTGATAAATTCTTAGAGGCAGTCGCCCGTAACGTGGAAACCGAGTTGAAGAAGATCGGCTTGCGCCTGATCAACGTGAACATCACCGATATCAACGATGAGTCAGGCTATATCGCGGCTCTGGGTAAGGAAGCTGCTGCCAAAGCTATCAACGATGCTAAAGTATCAGTAGCCGAGAAGGATCGCGACGGTGCCATCGGTGAAGCCAATGCTCAGCGTGACCAGCGTATCCAGGTCTCCATCGCCAACTCTTCGGCTATCCAGGGTGAAAACGAAGCCAGAGCTCAGGTCGCCGACTCCGAAGCCCTACGCCGTGAGCGCGAAGCCGAAGCCGAGCGTCGTGCTTCCGCAGCGGAGCGCATCCAGGCAGCTCGTGCCCAGCAAGAATCTTATGCAGTCGAGCAGGAAGCCGAAATTCTGCGTGCTAACCGTGACAAAGCGACTCTGGAAGCCGATGTCCTGGTTAAGGCAGAAATAGATAAAAGGCAGCGTGAGATCGCTGCCGAAGCCTCAGCGGAACAGACAAGACGCCTGGCCCAGGGTGAGGCTGATGCTCTTTATGCTAAGATTGCTGCGGAAGCCAGAGGTGCATATGAGATGCTGGTCAAGCAGGCTGAAGGTTATGCTCAGATCATCAGCGCGGCAGGTGGGACCCCCGATGAGGCTATCAAGATGCTGATCGCTGATAAGATCGAAGAACTGATTCGTATCCAGGTGGATGCCATTAAGAATCTGAAGATCGATAAGGTTACAGTCTGGGACAGCATGGGCAGTGAAGGCAGTTCACCGACCACGGCTAACTTCCTCTCCGGAATGCTTAAGTCCGTGCCTCCTCTGCAGGATCTCTTCCAGTCCGCCGGGCTTCAGCTGCCTGAAATCCTCGGCAAGCCTCTAAGCCCTGCAGATAGAGAGGAATAAACAACAACCTGACAAAAACGAGAGTGCGACCCTCGCTGTCAGGTTAGGAATCAAAGAAGTTAAGAATTAATTACCGTCATAGCCATGGAGGCCATTACCTCCATGGCTGCTTTATGCAGTTCGGGAGTTACCCCGACACAGGCTCCGGCGTCGATGACGATTTTGGCCCAGGGGAAGGCGCCCTGTAGATAGACTGCGTTGGCAATGACACAGATATTGGTCACCAAACCTGCCAGAATGAAGGTGACTTCGCGTCCATCCTGATGATCCTCGGTGGGACGGTAATTTTTGATCGCTTCTGCGATTACTTTGTCGCTGCCATAAGCCATAAAACGATCCTTGGCGATCGCCATAAAGCGTCGGTCTCCTTCGACAGCCTTCTGATCCATGTACTCAGCTATGACACCATAGAGTCTGGCACCTTCGCTGTCTCGGACTCCATGAGGGACCGCAAACTTCAGGTTTTCATGACTCTCCTCATAGATCGCTCCATGATCTTCCCAGGTGACTATTACCATCTCATCGACCTGTTCCGGTAGGGTGATGAACTCCAGCATCGCCGGAATCCCGACCCTGGCAGCCTCCGAACCGAAGGGACCGCTGACGAAGTCATTGGTCACATCCACCAGGACCCTTACTGTAAGTGGTGTGGTCATTATCTCATTCCACCTGTCTTCTATAATAACGCTTTAAGTTA
>WRDA01000305.1 GCA_009783675.1 Symbiobacteriaceae bacterium
CGCCTGGGGCAGCGTCGCTTCTGCTTGATGATGATCGGTGATGATCAGATCGATGCCAAGGGACCTTAGGAAGAGAGCCTCCTGCACAGAACTGATGCCGCAGTCAACGGTTACTACCAGCTGAGCTCCTTCGCTGACTAAATATTCCAATGCTTCGACCTTTAAGCCATACCCCTCATCGAAACGGTCGGGAATGTAAGTCATTGGCGCCGGGAAACCCAAAGCGATGAGGCCATGTACCATCACTGCGGTTGCTGAAACCCCATCGGCGTCATAATCACCATAGATGGCGATGCGTTCCCTGTTCTGCCAGGCGGAAATCAGACGCTCAACACCAGCATCCATGTCCGGAAGCAGAAAAGGGTCTGGCAGATCACTCAGATCGGGCTTTAAAAACTTCATTGCCTCTTCAGGGGTTGTAAGGCCACGCAGACGCAGAATCGCTGCCAGCCAGTTGCGCTGGTGCAAATCTGCAGCCAGTTCCTGGTCTGCCGCCTGCAGCGTAGTCAGGAGTCTCCAAACCTGGGACATCCCTTTTCCCCCTCACAAGTTTTGTCAGCCTTTAACTGCTTAAAAGCCGCTACCCCTGGCTTGGTAGGTAGTATAGAACCGTTGGCGAAACTCCAAAAATCGTTCTTCTCTGATGGCTTGTCGGATCTGTTCCATCAGGTTTAGCAAAAAGTGAAGATTATGCAGAGTAACCAAACGTGGCCCGAGTATCTCTGTAGACATAAAGAGGTGGCGCAAATAAGCTTTACTGTAGTTGCGACAGGTCGAGCAGGTACACTCAGGATCCAGTGGCGTGAAATCCCTGGCATACTGCGCATTACGCAGGACAACTCTGCCCTTGGAGGTCATGGCTGCTCCGTTGCGGGCAATACGCGTAGGTAAGACGCAGTCGAACATATCCACTCCACGCATGACCCCTTCCAGCAGGCAATCCGGCGAGCCAACTCCCATCAGATAGCGGGGTTTATCACGAGGCATAAGGGGCATCAAACGGTCAAGCACCTCATACATCATCTCTTTCGGTTCTCCGACGCTGAGCCCTCCGATGGCATATCCAGGAAAGTCTAAAGCTACAAGTTGCTCCAGGCTTAAGAGACGCATCTCCTGATCAACGCCTCCCTGAACAATCCCAAAGAGGGCCTGATCACTTCTGCGTTGTGCTTCCTGGCAGCGCCTTGCCCAGCGCGTCGTTCTCTCCACGGAACTCCGGATGTACTCCTTTTCGGCAGGATAGGGAATGCATTCATCGAAGGCCATGATTATATCAGCACCGAGTTTCTCCTGAATCTGAACCGACCGTTCCGGGGTAAACTCATGAGTCGAACCGTCAATATGCGAACTAAAGACTGCTCCCTGTTCCGTGAGACGATTACGAGAAGCCAGGCTGAAGACTTGAAATCCACCACTATCGGTAAGCAGCGAACCGTCCCAATGCATAAAGCTATGCAACCCGCCAGCTTCGGAGATGATATCTTCACCAGGACGCAGGAAGAGATGATAGGTATTGCTGAGAATTATCCCGGCGCCCATCTGTTCTAACTCTTCTCCCACCAGACATTTGACGGTGGCTTGCGTCCCCACCGGCATGAAGGCAGGGGTAGCGAAGGAATTATGGGAAGTCGTTACCCTGCCGAGTCTGGCAGCGGTTTCTCGGGAGCTATAATCCACGCTATAGGCAAATGCGATACTCTCACCCCTGCTGCATAATCTGGTGATGACCGATAAACATAGCATCACCAAAGGAAAAGAAGCGATACTGCTGCCTGACGGCTTCGGCGTAAATGGCCAGTATCTCTTCACGACCAGCCATAGCCGCCACCAGCATCAGTAAGGTCGACCTTGGTAAATGAAAGTTGGTGATTAATCCATCGATAGCCTGGAACCGGTATCCAGGCGTAATAAAAAGGCTGGTCTCTCCCTCGCAGGACTGAAAATGACCCTTGTCCGATATCACACTCTCCAAGACTCGGCAGCTGGTCGTTCCTACAGCGATAATCCTTCGTCCGGATTCCCTGGCTCGATTCAATTGTTGGGCAGCCACTTCATCTATTCGGTAACGCTCACTGTGCATCTCATGATCGGTAACCACTTCCGTCTTTACCGGGCGAAAGGTGCCCAGGCCAATCTGCAGCGTAACTCTGGCGATCTCTACTCCCTGATTGGCAATCTCTTCCAGCAAAGACCCGGTAAAATGCAGACCGGCAGTGGGGGCCGCCACCGAGCCGGGAGTCACTGCATAGACCGTCTGATAACGTTCCTTCTCTGCAAGAGGATGATGGATATAGGGTGGCAGGGGAATCTCTCCCCAGCGTTCCAGCAGGTCGAGAAATGGTTCCTCCTCAGACCAGGAGAATTCCACCAGGCGTTCTCCAGACGGCAAGCGTTCCAGAATCTTACCCTGAAAAGCCCCTGCAGCGAAGACTACCTCCACTCCACTTGGCATGCGTCTCCCCGGACGAACCAGGGATCGCCAAACCCGTGATGACTGCTGTTCAAGCAAAAGAAGCTCCACCGCGCCTCCACTTATTTTGTGGCCTCTCAAGCGTACTGGAATGACTCTGGTATCGTTGATAACCAAGAGGTCGCCATGTCTCAGCCAATCGCCGATCTGGGCAAAGGTCGTTTCTCCCACCAGGCCTCTGGCAATATCTACCAACATCAATCTGGATGCGCTGCGATCATCCAGGGCGGTCTGAGCAATCAACTCCGGA
>WRDA01000306.1 GCA_009783675.1 Symbiobacteriaceae bacterium
TGTTGGCACATGCAATGCAAGCAGTGACCTCAACGCCGACTTGCTGCAGCTCCCGAACTTGATACTGCAACTGCTCGTTTTCGCTGAGGAGTTTTGCAGATGCTCCCCAAACACAGAGCTGCACTTGCTTCCACCATGAATGCAACATAGAGTTGCGACTATACATAAACACCATTCGTTGGGCGACCTCAATTTCTCCGCTACTCCAGATAATGAGTAGAGAGTCATCTGGAGCTGAAGCTATGTGTTCATCAGATACTCTTAGTTCTGGCATGTCATGCCCTCCTGTTTATAATCTACTCGGGAGAAAACACCGCTTTAACACTAGTAACCATCCTGTTTTCAGGTGAAGCATCGTTTAGATTTGGTTGCTGGATGAGCACGGCGTTCGTTCGTAATCGAAGGTGATGGCAACAGACCCGTTCACAAAAGGCAATTGAAAACAACATAATAATTAAGAACGTCTTCGAGTAGGTCATACTGTTTTACTCACTTATACCCCTCAACCGCTGCGATGAACAAGTCTCGGGGGCGCATTGAGGGGTGTTTTTTGTGCAATCGTCGGTAAAACACTATCATATCCGGGTCCCCCTTCCACCCTTGCGGTTCTCTTTCCAGAACCTGATGGTTGAAGTACCCGGCCAGACTCTCAAGTGGTATCCAATGAGCGAAACCCTCGATATTGATCAGGTCATGCAGCTCTCTTTTCAGAATGTATATGCCAAACTCGTGTGATATTACATCGGCGCGTAATGTATAGAGGAGCTCTCCGCCGAGAGTTTCAGCTACATTGAACACATTCTTGTCCTCACTGATATCGATTGCCTGAGCTCCGCCTCTTAGAGAGTTACATATTATTGCATAGAAACTGCTCTCGCCGAAGCTGTATCCCGTCAGAACTTCCCAACGCTGTTCCAAATCACGTTCTCTAAGAATATCATTTACACGAGCGATGTAATCCTCCAGTATGGGTTTTTCTATATCCCAAACCTTCTCTGCGTAAACAGGGAAGTTTCTTCTCATGACTTCGCATATCTCAATAATTTGCGGTTCATATCCACCATACAAAGTAATGTCAGGGTTTCTGACAGATAGCCCAAAGGCTTTCCTATCAGGGATGTCTCTTCTTATCTGATCAACGCAGGAATCAGGCATGGTGCCGGTTTCGGAGAAGATATGTAACAGATAGTCATAATACTTCATGACATCAGGATGGTCACCTATGGAAGCCGGTGCTGCCACAAGTAAACCATAGAGCTTGCCTGTATGCTGCCCTCCTGATACGGTTAGCATATCGGCATGACATAAAAGAACACTCAGGTCATCTTCAGGATGCAGCCCGGCGTATCTTCTTCCGTAATCGTTATCGTAACCCACCTTTGCTACAGAGAGCATGTGGTAGACATACGATGCATTGCGGCAAACAACAGCTCTGATCTTGGTCATGACGTCCCTTCTTCCCGGTTATTGTACAATCACAGCTAAATACTGAGTGGTGGACATAATTGCAGGGTGATCGGGAAAGTGTTTGCGATTCCCTGTAATCAGGATTGCTTCACAAGCGATGGCGACATCGAAGAACTTTCGGTCGCTTTCATCCCTGAAGGGTATCTCTGAAGGGATAACTTCAACCAGAAACCCTTCGTCCCGTATATAATGCAAAACAATGTTGACCATCGCTTCATTTAAGGACAGCCTCGGTCTGCGGAGGACATTCTTATACTCAATCAGCATCTGAGTGCAGTAGCAGATTAGTATTTCACCATCGATAAACATCCTAAGCAGTCTGGCTTCGTTGCCGTTTGCAGACCATAAAGCCGAGACCAGGATATTGGTATCCAGCACGACGCGATTTATCATAAAGGCTTCCCATAGGTCTTTTGGTAGTCGCGTCGCGCTTCATTTATCTCAGCCATTATTTCTTCTGAGCTTAGAAATCCTGAGTTATCAGCTTGCTCCCGCAAGTCGTATAGTGTTCTGGTAAGCCTTGCCTGCCGGATATCCCTTAAAACCTCCTCGAAGCGTCCATCGGGAATGTTAATTAGTACTGCGGATGGTTTGCCATTATTGGTAATAACAAGCTCCTCGTTGCGCTGAAGTGCTTCCCACAACTCCCCTGTGGAGTTTCGCAGATTACGAACCGTTATGAACTGCATATAGATCACCTACCTTCCGTGTGTCAACAGCATACACAAACGTGATACGCATGTCAAGATACAGAGAATCTCCATCTTAGTAAAGGAGATCATTCATTGAACCCGACATCAGCGAGGAGTATTAAAAAGGAATGAGTCAAGGCAAAGGACTTTTCAGACAGACTTCGTATTCTATGCATAGGATATTAACCAGATAGGGGAGGATTTGTATGGAGATTCGCGAAGGATTCATGCCGTTTTTGGGTTACCAGACATATTACTGTATCATCGGCGACCTTAAGAGTGGAAAGACACCTCTCTTGGCGCTGCATGGAGGTCCGGGAGGCAAGAGCGAACGCTTGCGCAACCTGGAACCTCAGGTAGAATCAGGCAGAGCTTTGGTTCTCTACGACCAGATCGGCGGCGGTAAAAGCGCCATCGAGGGCAGCCACAAGGAACTGTGGAATTCAGCCATCTGGATCCAGGAGCTCATCGCTCTGCGCCAGCATTTGGATCTGACGGAAATACATCTCATGGGGCAATCCTGGGGTGGCATGCTGGCATTGCAATATGTCATCGAA
>WRDA01000307.1 GCA_009783675.1 Symbiobacteriaceae bacterium
AAGGAAGTAGACGTCATGGTCAAGGGTCCTGGTTCCGGTCGTGAGGCTGCGATCCGTTCCCTGCAATCCGCTGGCTTAGAAGTAAGCCTGATCAAGGATGTAACCCCTGTACCCCATAATGGCTGTCGGCCGCCTAAAAGGCGTCGCGTGTAAGGCGGGAGGAGAAGCAAGATGGCAAAATATACCGGACCAGTCTGTAGACTCTGTCGTCGGGAAGGGGTTAAACTCTTTCTAAAGACAGACCGCTGCTATACGGGTAAATGCTCCTTCGATCGTCGCCCGGTTCCCCCGGGAGAGCACGGTGCAGGTCGACGCACAAAAGTAACCGATTATGGCCTTCATCTCCGTGAAAAGCAAAAAACGCGCCGGGTCTATGGCGTGCTGGAAAGACAGTTTCGCAACTACTTCGTCGAAGCTAAGCGCCGCAAGGGAGTTACCGGTGAGCAGCTACTGCGTATCCTGGAGAGCCGCCTGGACAACATCGTCTTTCGTCTGGGTTTCTCTGGCAACCGAATCGAAGCCAGGCAGTTAGTTCGTCATGGTCACTTCCAGGTTAATGGACGCCGGGTAGACATTCCTTCTTATCTTTGCAAACCCGGAGATATCATTCGCCTCTCTGCCAAGAGCAGGGACAGTGTAAAGTTTAAAATTCTGGCGGAGGGTCTGGGCATCAGGCCGACACCTACCTGGTTACAGCTGGATGCCAGCGATTTCAAAGGCACCGTCCTTCATGTTCCAAGTCGCGAAGAGATCGATGTCCAGGTGGCAGAGCATCTCATCGTCGAGCTCTACTCTCGCTAAACTCTTCTCTTTAACCGAACCTCCGATCCGGAGGTTTGGGGACTTGGAGTCTCCAATTCAGACCAAACCAGCTAAAACATGCCAGTGGTTCGCTTGTTGCCCCCAAAGCAGGTTTTAGGCTGATGGAGATAACGAAGGAGGTATAGCTGATGCTGGAAAAGATCGACCGCCCTAAAATAGATGTGGTGGAACTCGATAATGCTGGCTACTACGGCAAGTTCACTATCGAACCACTCTATCGTGGCTATGGCCACACTTTGGGTAATTCCATGCGCCGCATCCTGCTCTCCAGTATCCCTGGAGCAGCAGTGACCTCCGTCCTGATACAGGGAGTCGAACACGAATTCACCACCGTGCCTGGCATGGTCGAGGATATTACCGAATTTGTGCTCAACCTTAAGGAGTTGCGGCTGCATATTCATTCCGATGAGGAGAAGACTCTGCGCATCGATGCTACTGGTGAGTACATCGTCACCGCTGGTGATCTCCTGGTCGATGCTGATATCGAGATTTTAAACCCGGATCTGGTGCTGGCGACTCTGGACAGCGATGGACATCTGGTTGCCGAAATCACTGCGAACCGTGGCCGAGGCTATGTCCCTGCCGAGAGGCATAAGAGGCCGGATCAACCCATCGGCCTGATCCTGGTGGATTCCATCTACACCCCCATCAAAAGAGTCAACTACTATGTGGAGAATGCTCGTGTCGGTCAGGTTACCGACTTCGATAAACTGACGCTGGAAGTCTGGACCGATGGCAGTGTCCTGCCAAGGGATGCCGTGAGTTACGGCGCCAGGCTGATCACCGAACTGCTCGATCTCTTCGTCTCTCTTACTGAAAGCGAAGCTTCGGGCAATGAACCCGCCGAGGCAGGGAACTCGGAAGCCTCTCAGCGGGAAGACCGTCTGCGTATGAGTATCGAGGATCTCGATCTTTCGGTGCGTTCTTACAACTGTCTCAAACGCGCGGGGATTAACACAGTCGCTGAACTGATCAACCGCAGTGAAGAAGAGATGATGAAGGTACGCAACCTGGGGCGCAAGTCCCTGGAGGAAGTATCCCTCAAGTTGCAGATGATGGGTCTCTCCCTGCGTAAACCGGAAAACTAAGCCCTCTGGCTGTTATACTGAGAATAGCTGTCAGGCACAGGAATGGGAAAGGACTGATCTCAAATGGGCTACCGCAAGTTAGGCCGCAATACAGGGCACCGGCGCGCCATGCTGCGCAACCTGGTGACCTCTCTCCTGGATAAGGAACGTATCGAAACCACAGAGACTCGCGCCAAGGAAGTGCGTTCCTTAGCCGAGAAGATGATCACCCTGGCAAAACGCGGTGACCTGCATGCCCGTCGCCAGGCTCTGGCTTATGTCCTCTCCGAGTCTGTGGTATCCAAACTTTTCAGTGATATCGCTACTCGCTATGAAGAACGCCCGGGTGGCTATACCCGCATGGTCAAGCTGGAACCGCGTCGGGGCGATAACGCACCGATGTGTATATTAGAGCTGGTGTAAAAATCAAGGGGGTATGCGTACCCCCTTGAGTAACCCCCGCTGAGTATGCCCGTTCTCAGGCGCATGTCAGTATGTCAGGGGGATATCCGTACCCCCCTGAGGCCCCCCGGTATTTCACTCAAGGGGATACGCGTACCCCCTTGAGTAACCCCCGCTGAGTATGCCCGTTCTCAGGCGCATGTCCTGAGAACGGAAGGAATGCGGATGCGCTAAAGCGCATATGGGCAGCTGTACTCATCTGCCTTGCCCATTATACGCATCCACTCTCGGGCTTTGTTCAGGGCAGTAGAAGATGGATATGGAAGATTAGCTGGCGGTTTTTCCCGCCAGCTAATTTTTTCACGTTTTTTCTACAATTTACTCTTTCACCTCTTTCCCACAGGCAACTTTCGTGATAGACTA
>WRDA01000308.1 GCA_009783675.1 Symbiobacteriaceae bacterium
CTGTATAATTATGCCAGATTCCTTGCTGGCTGCAGGGTCAGTAAGTTTTACTCTTATCAGCTAAGCTGAGATGGGAGAGGTGCGCTGCTTGTGTGCCTCTTTCTGCTTGTATTGTAAATTTCCCAAAGGAGGAATCAATTGATGGTTAAAACAGTTATGGTTTTGGGAGCTGGCAGAGTAGCCCGTCCATGTGTCCAGTATATTCTGGCTAAGGGTCACAGGGTGATTGCAGTCGATCTGTCAGCGTCTCGCATCGCCAAAGTTTTGCAGAATCACCCTCTGGGAACCCCTGTGGTTGCCGATGCTGCGGTAGAAGCCGGAGAGTTGATCCGCAACTATCGTCCCGAGGTTGTTGTCTGCCTGTTGCCTGGTCCCTTCCTTTCCGAGATTGCCGAAGTATGTGTAGCTAATGGCGTATCGATGGTAGGTGCAACATATATCAACCCCAGGATCAAGGCTCTGGACGCTCAAGCCAGGGAGAAGGGGTTACAGATCCTTTGTGAAATGGGACTCGATCCTGGCATAGACCACATGTCCGCAACCAGGATGATTGCTGATCTTCATGCTGCCGGAGGCCAAATCGAAGGGTTCTGGTCGGTCTGCGGAGCGTTGCCAGCTCTGGAGAGTAATACCAATCCCTTGGGCTACAAGCTATCCTGGGATCCGGAGAGTCTGATCGGAGCCAGTCTGAGAAGCGCGTACATCATGGAAGAGGGAGAGGTCGTTCTTATCCCGGATGGCGAGGTGTATCAGCGTCCTGTGCTCCATGAGGTAAATGGTCTTGGCTGGTTCGAAATATATGCTAATGCCGATTCGCGACCCTATGTCGAGGCTTATGGGATTCCGGAAGTACGCAATCTCTTCAGAGGGACTTTACGTTATCCTGGTTGGTGCGATCTCATCACCCAAATGCAGAAGCTAAATCTCTTTAGCACCTCCGTCGAAGAGTTTGCGGGTGAAACCTATGCATCGGCGCTGTGTAAGTCCATTGGTGGCGATCAGACTGTTCCAGTCGACAAGCAGGTGGCCGACTATCTTCACCTCGCAGAGTTCTCTTTAGCAGTAAAGAAACTGGAGTGGCTTGGTTTATTTGCGGAGACGGAACTGCCTCTGGTACGTGGTTCCTGGCGTGATATCGTGGCGAATGCTTTTGATGAGAAGTTGCAGTTTACTACCGGCGAAAAAGACCTGGTGATCATGCAGCATCGCTACGATGTACTTTTCCCCAATGGAAAACGACAGCGCAACACCTCTACTCTCATTTCTCTGGGGGAGGTGGACGGTGATACTGCTATCGCCAGGACCACCGGGCTTCCCATCGGAATTGCCGTCGACCTGTTATTGTCTGGCTCTGTTCAGGAGAAGGGAGTCCTTACCCCAACCTCCAAAGATATATATCTACCCTCATTGCAGGAGTTGGAGTCCCTCGGCTATGGCTTCCGCGAGGAGGTCGTAACTTACACCTAAGGGAAGGGAGAGAGTATTAGTGCATGCCTGGCATGATGTGAACCCCCAACGGATATCGGCAGAGGATTTTATCGCAGTAATCGAGATCTCCAGAGGGAGTAAGACCAAATATGAGTTGGATAAGGAGACAGGATTGCTGCAGTTGGATCGCATTCTCTACACCTCTACTCATTATCCGGCGAACTACGGATTTATCTCCCGTACCTATGGCGAGGATGAAGATCCCCTGGATGTTCTGCTGGTCTCCTCTGAACCGATCAACCCAATGACTCTGGTTCGTTGCTATCCCATCGGAGTGATCTCCATGATCGATGATGGTAAACGGGACGACAAGATCATCGCAATCTCCTTTAACGACCCTGCTTATAATGGGTATCACGATATTAACGAGTTACCTGAACATATTTTTAAAGAAATGGTCCATTTCCTATCCGTCTACAAAGAGCTGGAGGGAAAAGAAAGCATAGCAGATGATGTCGCTTCCCGGGAACAAGCGATTACTATCATCAACGAAGCAATAGCCAGCTACCACCGTATTTTTGGAGGAGCAGGCAACCTGAGATAAGCTATATTCTTCAACTCTGGCTTATCTTCAACCCATGAGTAGAGATGATTTCGTCTTCCAGGGCATAATCGAAGTGTTTATCCTTATTGCGGTGGGTAGGCAGAATCTCATCGGGTTCCTGTCGCAGCCAGGCGATAGTCCGAGCCAGACCTTCACGGAGGGAGTAGACCTCCTGCCAACCAAGACTCTCCAGTTTAGCAGTAGACTGCAGATGTACACCCGGAGCTGCGAGATCAGGGATGGCTGGAAAGAGCTGTGATGCTACAGTGTAGAGTGTAGCCTGATGTCCCATGATCTCCATGGCATCCTCAACCAGGGAACGATAGGTTTGAACCTTGGCATGACCGGAGTTATAGACCTGACCTATACTTTTGGGATTTTCCAGCAGGAAGCAGAGTTGCGCGGCGATATTACCGGCGTACTCTCTTTGGTTGACACCGGCACCGCCATCAGGGAGCAGGATCTGGTAACGTTTATCCAGGAGACGCTTGATAAAGTAGCGTTCGCGAATTTGGTAGTCGAATTCCCCATAAACAGCAGGCAAACGAAGGATAGTCGCCGGGAAGCCTTGGTCCTGGATTGCTTGCTGTAAAACCTTTTCCGCCTGAACTTTATGATAACCATAACTCAGATCGGGGTTATCTTCCCGAGGATCACTCTCCCGGAGAGGCGAA
>WRDA01000309.1 GCA_009783675.1 Symbiobacteriaceae bacterium
AATAATTAATAATTAATAATTAATAATTAGTAATTTAGTCACGAATATTTATAAAGGAAGTGCTGATTTATGTATCTCGCTAAGTTGACCAGTAACGGTTTCAAGGAAGCTCTGCAACAGATCGACACCATCGTCCTGCCGGTAGGCTCCATCGAAGCTCATGGTCCCCATTGCCCAATCTCCACGGACATACTGATTCCCGAACGCATGGCAGCAGAGCTGGAGGGGGTTCTGGGAGATCGCCTGCTCATCGCACCGACCATTCCCTATGGCTACTCTCCCGACCTGGCTTACTTCCCCGGTACAGTCCATGTCTCCGGGGAGACCCTGGCTGCTTATATCTGCGATGTCGCCTCTTCCTGGCTGAAATGGGGCATTAAGCATGTTGTCCTGCTCAATGGCCATGGTGGTAATATTCCAGCTCTGACTCTGGCTACCGACAAACTGGTCAGCAAGGGTGCCAGGGTGATGACCGTCAGCTGGTGGCTGCATTTTAGCTCCACGATCCTGGAAATCTGTGAGTCCCAGGGCCATGCCGGCGAGGACGAAACCTCCCTGGTGCTGGCAATCGACGCTTCCCTGGTCGAGATGGAAAAAGCCACTGCCTACGAAAAACGCAGCAAGGGCTACTTCAAAGTCCCTGATATGGTCACCTACACTTTCCCCGAGGCGATGAACGGGGATGCTCGCAAAGCGACTTTCGCCAAGGGTGAGGCGATGTATTATGACTTTGCTCTGCATCTGAGGGATCTGATCGAGGAGCTATGGCAGGATAAAATAGTCAGCTAACAAGCCTGGAGGATAGCCATGCCGATAACCTATGGTCATAACATCACACCGGAGGAGATAAACGAACTGCGTAAATCCCTGGGCTGGCGCCGCATCCATTCTCAACAGCTTCTGGATAATCTGGCTGGCAGCTCCCTGGTGGTCACAGCCATCTGCGATGACCGGGTGATCGGCATGTCCCGCTTGCTCTGGACTGGTGGCGTGATGGCTGTCATCCCCGATCTCCTGATCAAACCTGAGTTTCAGAATCAGGGCATCGAGGAGGAGCTGATCACCCGGATCCTGGACTTTTTACGGACAAAACTAAAACCCGGATATGGCATCCAGGTCGATTTAAGGGTTTGGCAGCATCAGGATAAGTTCGAGGCTCTGGGGTTTATCGAAGCCACGCAACGACTGCGAGGCACCCCACTGCATATCTGCCTAACTGATCAGATCGAGCTGACTGACGCAATACTCGGGTAAGGTAGAAGATACGAGGGGTGACATTTTTGCGCGCTCAGAGAGCGCGGATCACACTGATGCTACGGATTAGAACCAGAAAGGCTGACCTGTAAGCTTCGTTCTGATTAATATGGATTTATACAGGTAGTTTTCTAAGTTGCTGATCGTCAACCCACATGTCATATACTTGCTGTTTGCTTAACAACAAGCACCTTATATCTCTCATTGAGTCATGTAATCCGTACGATCCGTGGAATCCGCGTGCTTCGCACGCGCATAAGCGTAACCCTTTCGTCGCTCAGTCTTCCCCGCACCATTCGTTCTCTTCTCTGTTTTAGTAAAGTAGCCAGGCCCTATTTACGGTGCCTGGCTATTTTATACAGTCGGCCAAGGTAGCCGATGTTGCCAAGGATGACGAAGAACAGAATGGTCAGATGAGCAAAGCTCTGCATGTCATACTCCGCATGAGCGCCGCCGACAACCCCATGCATCGCCTCCAGGGTCGCTGCGCCGCCGAGACCCCTGACTATGCCCTGAATGCTGCTGGCGCTGTACAAGGCTTGTTGCAGCCATGTTACCACCATGTTTACTTCCGATGAAAGAGCATAAACACAGTCACAAACACCTGTAGCGCGCCAGTACTGCATCCAGTGAACATAACCAGGGTCACCGTAGGAGAAGGACAAGACTGCGGTAATATCCTGGGCGCTGTCGATACCCTCCAGAACACTGAACCCAGCCAGAGGCTTTCCGTAAGCATCTACCTGATGCCAGGCTTCGCGAATATCCTTACGGCTCTTCTCCAGCCAATCATATGGCTGAGGGACATATCCGATGATGATATAGTCCACACCATAGACAGCTTCATGCCTGGCGAAAATCGGCTGAGTCCACTCGGCGATCAGCCCGGCACCTTCTTCCCAGAGACCCATGACGATCAGACGATATCCCTTCTGTAATGCGAGATCCACCATGACTTCGATCATCGGCTTAAGGTCGACTTTGGCAGCCAGAGGGAAATCAGCAGAGAATATGACTGCTGAACCCTCAGGTAACGAACGAAACTCATCGTAAAGGCGAATCGCATGCACAGACTTGGCAACGGGGATTCCTACCGGAAAAAACATTGGCAGGAGTATGGAGACAGCCAGGACAAGGTAGATTAGGCGCACGTCTATCCTGGTCAGTCGCCTGAATACGGACATCTCCCCAATCTCCTCCCCTGCTTATTTTACCGACTATACTGCAACCAAATCCCTGTTTGGCTGTTTACGCTGAGCGAGAAGATACCAGATAAAGATGCCAAAGCCTCGCAGGCTGCCACAGATGGTTACAGCCCACCAGACACCGTTGAGACCCAGACTGGTAGCCGCCAGGAGGTAGGCGAAGAGCACCCGCAGGCTGTTACAGCTGATGCTGACCAGCGAAGGTGGCAGAGTCTGACCAGTGCCGCGAAAAGCTCCGGCT
>WRDA01000310.1 GCA_009783675.1 Symbiobacteriaceae bacterium
GGGGGGAGCAAACTGTGCCTGCGCCGGGTCATCGCGAACCATGAAACCTGGAGCGTTACTGCGGTTATAGGGCAGGGTGAAGCGACTGTCGTAGCGGCCAACTTCCAGATCCCGGTCTTTCAGTACCTGCTTCAGATAATCATTCTTCTTGGGGCGCAGATTCAACTCCAAGACCAGCTCCTTGCTAAGGCCAGCGAAATATGCCACTTTTTCGGCGATGTGATTCCGGAGCTCATCAGGGATGGTGTCACCGCGATAGAGAGCGGTCACATACTCTTCCTCGCAGAAGGCATAACACTCCGCAACGAACTCGGCAACCGTGCCGGGAAGTTTATTATGATACCAGTTGGTCGCCGCAGCCGTCGGCAGCAGAAGAACCGATTCCTCGACCCCGTCGTTGGTGCTGATATTGGCTATGCCGGTACGAATGTTGTTCCCCAGCAATATTAAGCCATTGAGATAGACGGGTGCATACTCCAGACGCGCGCCACCGCTTAAAGACTCGGCGATCAGAGCAGCACGGCTGGTGCCATAACTCTCCCCAAGGAGATATTTGGGAGAAGCCCAGCGTTCGTGCTTAGCCAGCCAGCTGTGGATCAGATTGTCGAAACTGGTGGCATCGGCATCCATGCCGAAGAATCTCTCCCCAGCATCAGGATCCAGCAAGCGACCATAACCACAGGCTACCGGATCGATGAAAACCAGGTCAGCCACATCGAGGAGACAGTATTCGTTATTTTCCACCCTGTAGGGAGGCAGATGAGGCTGTTGAACTCCTTCCGGATCATCGAACTTCAGGCGCCAGGGAGCAAAAGTCCCGGCATGCAGCCACATCGAGCCGGATCCGGGACCTCCATTAAAGAGAAAGATAACCGGCCGCGACGCAGGGTCCTCCACATCGGAACGAAAGTAAGAATAGGAGAACATCGAACCGATGGCTTTATCACCATCGTAAAGCAGATGGTCCTGACAGACCGTGTGAAAGGGAATGGTCTGCCCATTCTTCAGGGTTACAGTCCCGTTAGACAGGTACTCTCCAGGTTGGAAGACCTGGGCTTGCAATGGCGTTTGAATAGGCATAGACAGTCCTCCTTGCAGATAATGGTTCGTTTGATACGGTATTCAAACAGGTCTTGTTTGCCAAAGATACGGAGCGTACTCGGGTAGCCTTGCTGCCATCGCTGAAAGGCAGACAGAAGATCAGTTGCCCAACGGATTCACCCTCTTTAGTTGGCATGGATATGGTATTACACTAATACGAGGGCGAATCTCCATGAACCTCATGCGTCCCCAGTCCTCGTACTCTGCATTAGTTCCTGCCTTCTTTTGACGATTCCTTCTACATCATAAATAAAAAAAAGGCGGTTTTTGACAGATCTTGGCGTCAAAAACCGCTGTAAGTGAAGTTTTTTGTAATTGTCCTGAGTATTAGGTCATTCTAGTCAAATCTACTCCCACTTGATCGGCTCGCTGCCTGGTTGTAATCTGAGGTACAGCTCGTTTAACTCCTGGGTGTACTCTTTTAGTTTTTCTGCTGTGCTGGCTTCGCAGCGAGCAACGATAGCCGGTTGGGTATTGCTGGCTCTGAAGAGCCCCCAGCCTTCGGGAAAGAGCACTCGCACTCCGTCGATAGTGATCACGGGGTGTTTTTTGGCCAGCTCTGCGGACAGTTTGGCCACTAATTCAAACTTCACATTATCCGGGCTGGCGAAGCGTACCTCAGGCGTGATGGACATCTTAGGCAGGTCTGCCATCATCTCCGAGAGAGATCGCTCTTCAAAAGAGAGGATGCGCAGCAGACGCAGAGCGGCATAAAGTGCATCATCGAAGCCATAGTATTCATCAGCAAAGAAGAGATGCCCCGACATTTCGCCGGCGAAGAGAGCATTCTCCTCCTTCATCCTGGCCTTGATCAGAGAGTGACCGGTCCGACAATAATCCGGACGTCCTCCCAGGCGGGCGATCTCATCATAGAGGACCTGGGAGCACTTGACTTCAACTAAACCCAGAGAGTTAGGGTGTTTTGCCATAATCTCCCGCCAGAAGAGGATCATCAGTTGATCTCCCCAAAGGATCTCCGCCTTGTCGTTGACGACGCCGATGCGATCACCATCACCATCGAAGCCTATGCCAATATCCGCTCCCTGCTCCAGGACCAGGCGCTGTATATCCACCAGATTCTTCGGTTTTACCGGATCAGCCTCGTGGACCGGAAAGGTACCATCGGGAGTGAAGTTGAGCGCTGTATAGCTGATTTTATCCTTTAGGCTATCCAGCACCAACTCCGCGAATGGACCGACGGAGCCATTACCACAGTCGATGACCACTTTAAGGTGACGCGGACCAAGGGTGATGCGCCCCAGAAGATCGGCTATGTAGGCAGAGGTATGCTCCACCATAGTCACCATGCCTGGAGTAACTGCAGGCAGAGGCGGTTCTCCCTGGGCCTCATAGGCTGCGACCTCCTGGTAAACTTCCTGAATCTGAGCGCCGAAGAGTGCATCTCTGCCGAGCATCAGCTTTAAACCATTATCCGGAGCAGGGTTGTGGCTGGCAGTGATCATTACTCCCGCGTCGCTGTTCAAGGTGAAACAGGCATGATAGAAACAGGGCGTCGAGGAATGTCCGATAATCACCAGATCGAAGCCACAAGCTATGAGGATTCTGCGCAGAACCTCCA
>WRDA01000311.1 GCA_009783675.1 Symbiobacteriaceae bacterium
ATTGCTTATGAACCGGTATGGGCGATCGGCACCGGACGGACGGCTGAAGTGGCTCAGGTCAGCGAGGCGATGCTTTTTATCCGCCAGCTGCTAATCCAGCAGTATGGTAATGCTGCCGAAGAGATCTCCCTGCTCTATGGTGGAAGTGTTAATTCCGGAAATATCAGCGAGTTAGCGACCTGTGGCATAGATGGAGCTTTGGTTGGTGGAGCTTCCCTGGATCCCGTGGTTTTCGCGGACCTTACCAGGCGTTTCTCAGTGGCGAAAGGATTAAGGTGATCCCCATGCCCGCAAAAGGTAAAGGGCCACTGCTTCTGGCAATCCTCGACGGCTGGGGACTGCGTCACACACTGGCAGATAACGCCATCGCTCTGGGGGATACGCCAAATCTGGATCGCTATTACCTTACTTATCCCTGGTGCAGTCTGGTTACCTGTGGCACTGATGTGGGTCTGCTTGAGGGTCAGATGGGTGATTCCAACGTCGGACACTTAAACATCGGTGCGGGTCGGATTGTCCATCAATGGCTTGGCCTCCTGGCCAAAGAGATCGCCGATGGTTCATTTGCAGAGAATAAAGTCATTTTGGATAACCTTAAGCAAGCCAGTGAGGGGACCTGGCATCTTCTGGGTTTACTCTCCGACGGAGGAGTCCACAGCCATATCGATCATCTCAGTGCTCTCCTGCGTATGGCCAAAGCTGCAGGGCAGCAAAAAGTGGCAGTCCATGTCTTTCTCGACGGTCGGGATGTCGGTCCGCAAACTGCGGCAGTCTACCTGAAACGGTTGGAAAGCGAGTTTAAAGAACTCGGCTTAGGCAGAGTAGCCAGCATCTGTGGTCGTTTCTACGCCATGGATCGTGATAAACGTTGGGACAGGGTGGAGCAGGCCTTCAGGGCTATGCGTTATGGAGAGGGCATGGTGGCCTTTTCCCCTGAGGAGGCTTTACAGAAAGCCTATGACCGTGAGGAGACTGATGAGTTTGTCCGCCCCACGGTAATCTGCGATCCCGAGGGAGGTTCTATCCATATAGCTGACGGGGATGCCGTATTCTTCTATAACTTTCGCGCTGAGAGGGCTAAAGAAATTAGCCACGCTTTTCTCGATGATGAATTTAAGGGCTTCGATCGTGGCCCCAAACCTCACATAGCTTACGCAACCATGGCTGAAGTGGAAACTGGTCTGCCTGCTCCTTCGGCTTATATTCAAGAAGAGCTTCCGGACACTCTTGGCCAGGTCCTTGCACGAGAGGGGCTTACGCAGCTACGTATAGCTGAGACCGAGAAATATGCTCATGTTACCTTTTTCTTCGATGGGGGTTTGGAGAAGGATTTGCCCGGGGAGGAGAAGATCCTCATTCCTTCGCCGAAAGTAGCCACCTATGATCTGCAACCAGCGATGAGTGCACCGGAAGTAACCGCTGCTCTTCTCGCTGATCTGGCAGCAGGAGGGCATGAGGTAATTATTCTCAACTTCGCCAACGGGGACATGGTTGGTCACACCGGAGTGTGGGAGGCTGCTCTCAAGGCAGTTAGCACTGTAGATAGCTGCCTGAACAGTATTGTCGAAGCTATCCTGGCTATGGACGGAACAGTTCTGATAACCTCTGATCACGGCAACTGCGATCAGATGCGCTATCCTGATGGTACGCCACATACAGCGCATACTCTCAGCGACGCTCCCTTTATGCTGATCAGTAACGACGCGACCCTTCGTCTGCGTAACACTGGCAGGTTGGCAGATATCGCACCTACCATCCTGGAACTCCTTGGTGTCCAGATTCCTGAAGCGATGACCGGGGTCTCCCTACTGCAACATTAGTATAATTACGAAGAATCAAGGAGCGTATGTCTGCAGAGAGATACGCTCCTTTCCTATGCCTAAATCCTGCTTCACGCGCAGGAAAAAGATGCTCAAGCGGCGAAAATAGCGCCAGGATCAGGTATTTATCGGGTAAAGGTGGCGAGACAGCTGGAGGAGAGACCGGGGTTCTCCTATCTAAGGACAATTTCATTACTCACCCTGCTGACCTTTATTTCCAAACTGGTCGGTCTCTTTCGTGAGAGTCTCATCGCCTGGAATTTCGGCGATGGTGCGCCAGTGGCTGCTCTAAGCTTAGCCATGGGGATCACAAACACTGTTTTTGGCGTCCTCACGGCTACCGTTTCGGTGGCAGCCCTACCTCTGTACTCAGAACTAAAGGCTAGAGTCAGTCGAGCAGAAGCCCAGCGTTTCCTTGGCAACCTGCTGACCATCTTAATCATAGGCGCTGCTTGTCTGACCTTAGTTTTCTGGTTAGGCGCCGAACCCCTGACTAAACTTTTTGCCGGTGGCCTGGATAAGGAGGCCTTCGACCTTACCGTGGAGATGCTGAGGATCACCCTCTTTGCAGTTTATTTTCAACTGGCTTCGGCTGTACTTACAGTCTTCATGCAGTCGGATCGCAGGTTAGTTCAGATATTACTGGCGAACATGTCTTTTAATATCGCTCATATAGCCTGCACACTTCTGGCGGTACGTTTCGGTCCCACCTGGCTGGCTCGTTCAGCGGTGCTGGGTGCCATGCTTACCACAGGAATGTTGGCACTCATGGCACGGTTTTACGGTTTTCACTGGAACATAAAGATTGATCTGAAAGATCCCTGGCTGCGACGTGTCCTGGTGATTATGCTTCCG
>WRDA01000312.1 GCA_009783675.1 Symbiobacteriaceae bacterium
CCACAAAGGTAACCAGGGGGTTTTGCTCCAGGATGCCGATTTTTCGACCTTCGGTGGCAATGTGGAAATAGAGCGTGTTCTCCTCATAATAATGGTTTAACGGTATTGCATATGGCTCATCGCTCTGCGACATTGCCAGCACTCCATAGCTGCTTGCCCGCAGGAAAGTGATGGCTTCTTCCTCAGACAAGCGACGATCTTCGCGTCTCATGGGGTACATAACACTCACTCCTTGTTTGCTAAACTGCCTGTTCTAAGCAATATACCTCTTTCTTCGTCATTACTGATGGTATTACCTGCACGGTCTGCAGCCCAGAAGTGTAAATAAAGATGATCCTCGCAGATATTGGCTGGAGTGCATGTGGCACAGTCAGCCAGACTGGTCTCGGTATAAGGGTGAGACTGAAACTAAGAAACCTGGGAGGTGGTTTTGTGGAGCTATCCGCGGCTCTAAACGAGCAACAACTGGCAGCTGTGGAGTACTGTGAAGGTCCACTTCTCATCCTCGCAGGTGCAGGCAGTGGAAAAACGCGTGTATTGATTCATCGAATCGCCTGGCTTTTAAGGCAGGGGGTTGCTCCGGAAAGGATATTGGCAATCACCTTTACGAATAAAGCTGCTCAGGAAATGCGAGATAGAGCCACGGCTTTGGTCGGGGTAAGCATCTCTCGAATGTGGATCAGTACCTTTCACGCAGCTTGTGTACGCATCTTACGCAGGGATATCGAGACAATGGGATATCGGACAAATTTCACGATAGTAGATGCTGGTGATAGCGAAAGAATCATTCGTAGCGTAATCAAAGATCTTAACCTTGATGATAAGCGATATCCCACTGGTGAGCTATCTACTCTCATCGACAGAGCCAAGAATGATATGATCGATGTGAGTGCATATCGATCATTAGCGAAAGATACTTTTGAACGCAACGTTGCCTTAGTCTATGCTCTATATCAGGACCAATTGCTCAAAACCAATTCTCTGGACTTTAATGATTTAATAAATCTGACAGTCCGCTTGTTCGAAGAGCATCCAGATGTTCTGGCTCGGTATCAGGATCAGTTTCAATACCTCATGGTGGATGAGTACCAGGATACTAACCATAGCCAATATCGCTTGGTTCGACTCCTCGCTGCACCTCATCAACGAATATGTGTTGTTGGTGATGATGACCAGGGTATCTATTCCTGGCGGGGAGCCGATATCAGCAATATACTAAACTTTGCTCGTGACTATCCTCAGGCACGCGTCATTAAGCTTGAGCAAAACTACCGTAGTACACAGAATATTTTGGATGCCGCCTGGCATGTGATCAGCAAGAACCTCTCGCGAACTGAAAAAAGGCTTTGGACAGAAAGGCATAGCTCCGATCTGGTAATATTACAGTGTTTGCAAAACGAACATGCTGAAGCTCAGGCTATCGTTTTGGAGATTGAACGAATTAGAGCAGAACGCCACTTGAAGTATTCAGACTTTGCAGTCCTGTATAGAGTTCATAGCCAGTCCAGGGTCATAGAAGAAAAGCTTATCCAACGCAGAATTCCCTATACAATTTACTCAGGGTTGCGCTTCTTTGAGCGTGCGGAAGTTAAGGATGTGCTCGCTTATCTGCGTGTTTTAGTCAACCCATATGACGATCAGAGCATGCGTAGAATCATCAATGTTCCTCGCAGGGGTATTGGCGACACGACTCTTAGCCATGTACAGGAGTTCGCGCAGCAGATGCAGATTCCCTGGTATGTGGCCTTGGAGATGGCGGAAGAGATTCCCAACCTTAATAATCGAACAGTAAGGCGTCTCACGGATCTTTGGAGACTGCTGGACGACCTTCGGAAAATGCAAGAGTATCTTAGTGTTAGTGAGCTAACCGAGGAACTGCTTCATCGCACAGGCTACCGGGATCTGCTGGAAGGAAGCTTAAAGACCGAAGATCAGGAAAGGCTGGCGAATCTGGGAGAGCTGTTGAATGTAACCGCAGAGTACGACAGACGCAGAGAAGAGGGACAGGGTTTAATGGAGTTCCTTGCCGAAGTAGCTTTGCTCAGCAGTAGCGATCTTGGTGATGAAGAGCTCCTTGATCGTGTAATGCTTATGTCTTTGCATTCAGCTAAGGGATTGGAATTCTCTGTAGTCTTCCTTACTGGTATGGAAGAAGGGCTCTTTCCATTCAAGAGAGCTCTCGACAATGACCGGGAGTTGGAAGAAGAACGCAGGTTATGCTATGTGGGAATGACACGCGCAAAGGATCTTCTCTATCTGAGTTACACAGAAGGAAGAGCTATGTATGGGCAGATGTTCCCGGCAATACCTTCACGTTTTTTGGCCGATATCCCCAAAGAATTGATCTATGATCGGAAGCAACCCTCGAGGCAGAAAGCTCTTCAAGCTACGACCTGGTCTTCTTCGCCGCCGCCTTCACTCTTTTATGAATCCTCGCGAACAATAACCGCAGATAAAGAAGCTATCCCCAGAATGGTCGGACAAATGATTATTACCATCAATGTCGGTGACAGAGTATGGCATCGTAACTGGGAAGAAGGAACGGTACTCAGCATCAAAGGCAGTGGTGAAGATACCATGGCAGAGGTGGAGTTTCATGGGGTCGGCAAGAAACTGCTACTCCTAAAATTCGCCGGCTTGGAGAAAGTTGAGTAGCTTATATTATGACCCAG
>WRDA01000313.1 GCA_009783675.1 Symbiobacteriaceae bacterium
AACATACTGCCGCAGTAAAACAGGAATAAGCATCTGAATTCTTTCACAGGAGGCAAAGTATGTACGACTTAATCATTAAACGAGCCCGCATAATGGATGGGAGTGGCAGCGCCTCTTATATCGCCGATGTGGCGGTATGCGGCGACACTATTGCTCTTATCGGCGATCTCAGTCAGGCAGCAGCCAACGAAGTCATCGACGCCGATGGCTTGTGCCTGGCACCGGGGTTTATCGACCTGCATACGCATTCAGATGGCGTCATCTTAGTTGATGGCGAGGTGCACTCTCACATCCGACAGGGAGTGACCAGCGTTGGAACTGGCATGTGCGGGGGCTCGGCGGCACCACGCAACGAAGAGATGGAGCAAAACTCCACCCGATTGTTCGGTGAATTCTACCCTGGCATTGAACCGCCTAAGTTTCGCAGTGTCAAAGAATACTTCACCGAGGTGGAAAAGAGAGGCGTAAGCCAGAATACAGTTTTCTGGGTTGGTCAGGGATCAGTTCGCAATTGCGTCATGGGCTTTGACAGCTCACCAGCAGACGAAAATCAGTTGGAAGCCATGAAAAAACTCGTCGTCGAAGCCATGGAAGACGGCGCTATCGGCGTCTCCACAGGTCTGATTTATACCCCAGGAGTATATGCCGAAGAAGCAGAGATAATCGAACTGGTCAAGGCCAGCGCGCCGTATGGCGGCATATACTGCTCCCATATCCGAGGTGAAAACGACACAGTCATCGAAGCCATTGAAGAAGCTCTGAATATAGGCAAAGCGGCTAATGTTCCGGTGCAGATATCACATCTGAAAGCCATGGGCAGTCACATGTGGGGAAAATCTGTGGATATACTGGCAAGGCTGGAAGAAGCAGTGCGCTCGGGCATTGATGTTACCTTCGATCAGTATCCGTTTACCGCAGCAGCTACTGGTCTCGATGCTGCTTTGCCCCCCTGGTCTCATGTTGGTGGCAAGAAGAAGCTGGTGGAGAGGCTGCAGGATCCCGAAACACGCGCACGCATTCACGCCGATGTCATCAATCCGGATGGCATAGACGGCTGGTACAGCATTTGGAAAGGTGTGGGCTGGGATAATATAATGATCGTAACCTTTGCTGCCGATACAAGCCTGGAAGGCAAATCTGTAGCAGAAATTGGCGGCATATGGGGAATGGATCCCTGGGATGCCTGTTGTGAACTATTGATCCGCCAGGGTGGGGACAGGGTAAGCATAGTATATTTTTCCATTGGCGAAGAAGACATGGAGCGCATCATGTGCCATCCTCTGATGATGGTAGGCTCTGATTCCAGCGGCACCAGCAACACTGGTCCCACAGCCAGAGGTAAAGCGCATCCCAGGGGATATGGTTCCTTTGTCAAAGTGTTAGGGCATTTTGCCAGGGATCGACAACTTTTCAGCCAGGAGGAAGCAGTGCGCAAGATGACCTCGGCTCCGGCACTTAGGATGGGTATGAAGGATCGCGGTTTTATACACCCTGGTAAAAAGGCCGATATGGTTCTCTTCGATCCCCAAACAGTGGATGCCATAGGTGACTATGTCAATCCCAGTCAGTTCCCGGTGGGTATCTGTAAGGTGTGGGTAAACGGAGTGCTCACGGTCGACGGCGACAACCATACCGGTGCCAAAGCCGGACGGGTGCTGCGCCGCCAGGAACTGTCGTTAGGTAGTTAGTGGTTAGTTTTACAACAATAAAAGCCAGCCAGGTAACCACTCCCGGCTGGCTGTTTCATTCTCCGGGGTAGTTTGAAAAAAGTCGAACTGTCACCAAAGTCGTATAAATGGCACGAATTTCTTTATATGATAGTAAAAAGCAATTGGTGACATTTTTGATATCATCCTGAAAAATAAGAGTATACTGCACTTGTCAGCCGAGATACCCGCGAAACTTAAGGTGAGGAGTGTAAGTATGCCGAAGCTAAGCAAACAGGATATTATCGTCCGTAAAATGAGTAAGATCCGGTCACGTATGCAAAAAGATGAGCAATACCTGGATTTGTTGCAACAGCAGCTTAATGATCTGGGACTGCCCGAGTATGTCCAGACGGGCGGCGTCAGGCGGCTTGCACCACGCCAAATTCGCGAGCTGCGCTACGACTTCCATCCGGGTATAGATTAGTTGCTTGAACAAAAAGAAACCTCCAAAAACGCGCTGCACGAAAGTGTAGCGTGTTTTTGCGCAGGTGGAAGCAGGTAAACAGTCACCTCTTGGGACAGAATGTAAACCAAAGGGTATTATGGTGCTCATGGCGAAGATAGCTCGATGTAATATACAAAAAAATAACCATGAAGATATGCTGGAGGGGTTTCATGTATAAAATACTCAAAGACAATCAGATGGGCAATACAAGGATCACCGGCGGACTGCTAAGGTTTTACCAGGAGTTGCTGGTGGACAAGATGGTACCTTATCAACTGGGAATATGGGAAAGCCGGGAGCCTATGAAATCCCTGAAGAAAGCAGCTGGGCATCATATTGACGATGTTCCGTACGGTAGCAGGGCGGGCATATCCAGCACCTTGTTGGAAGCGGTTGGCTATTCTCTGATGCTCCGTGAAGATCCGGCATTACAGGCGCAGATGGACGATATGATAGATGCCCTTGAAGCATGCCAGCTCCCCAGTGGCTACCTAAACTTGGGTGGCAATCCGGAAC
>WRDA01000314.1 GCA_009783675.1 Symbiobacteriaceae bacterium
AGCCTGCTGATGTGGACGCTGACCGTATGCTCGTCGGTTTGGCTGTCCAGTCCCCAGATTTCATCCATCAGTTGCAGACGGGTAAATATTATCTCCGGATAACTCAGCAGCTTATAGAGGAGTAAAAACTCCTTCTGTGGCAGGGTGATGCGCTCGGCCTGGCGGCTGACCAGCAGGGAATCGAAGTGTAGAGTCACGGCCCCGATGACGATCTTCCTTTCATGGACGATCTTTGCTCGCCTCAGCAGGGCTTTGACCCTCAGCAGGAGCTCCTCCTCGTCCACCGGCTTGACCATGTAGTCATCCGTGCCTACCAGGAAACCTTTACGCTTGTCCTTAGCCGTCTCCCTGGCAGTGACCATCAGGATGGGAAAGTCGTAACCCGCCTCCCGCAGCTGTTCGGTCAGGGTATAGCCATCCATACCAGGCATCATAATATCGGTAACCATCAGATCCACCTGATGATGATCCAACAGCTCCAGGGCTTCCTGAGCATCCTGAGCCGATACCAGGGTGAATGATTCCCTGCGCAGAACGGCTTCCATCAGCTTGCGAGAATGAGGATCATCTTCCACCAGGAGTATTTTGACCATACTTACTCCCCCTTAAACTGGTGATATTTATGTTGTTTCACAAGACCTATTCTATCAGGCAAACTTCAACTGAACTTCAACTTTTCTACTCCGCGGGTTTAATATCTGTTGATATTACTGATTTATACTGTCAGCAGATGACAATGGTCGTCGAAAAAAAGGAGTGGAAAGAAATGGAACTGACAGAAATGGAAATAGCAGAGATACTGCAGACAGTTTGCGGCGAAGAAAATAAAGAGGGTGGCTCAGGATCATACTCCGAATGGTATGAAAATGGTCTGCAGTCAGTGCTACAAGAGCTTAACACCGATCCTGACTTGGGGTTGACTGAAGAACAAGCCGCATGCCTCCAAGGCTGTTTCGGTAAGAACACCATCAAGCCACCCCAGAAAGCCGGTCTGGCACAGAAGATCCTGCATCAGCTGAAGGATGTATCTATAATAGTCTTATTGATAGCTGTTGCTCTTTCCTTCCTTCTCGCTTTTTTACATGGCGACGGATATGTGGAACCCTTTGTCATCTTGGCTGTGGTCGTACTCAACATCGTGTTGGCAATTTCACAGGAGGGGAAAGCAGAAAAGGCTCTGGAAGCCTTAGAGCAGATAGCCGCTCCCGAATGCAGCGTAATACGCGATGGCAAGCAAATGAGTATGGCTTCTGTGGAACTGGTTCCCGGAGACATCATTTCCCTGCAGACAGGTAACGTCGTGCCTGCCGATGCCAGACTGATTTCCGCAACAGGCTTATTCTGCGACGAATCTGCACTGACCGGAGAGAGCGAACCGGTAGGAAAAGACGAATCAGCCATATTAAACGGCAGCATACCCTTAGGCGATCAGCACAACATGGTCTTCTCGGGCTGCGTCATCACGGCGGGACATGGCCTGGCAGTGGTCACGACCACAGGTATGGATACTCAGATAGGACGCATCGCCGAATTCCTGCACGATACCGAGCAAGTAAAGACACCGTTGCAAAAGCGCCTGGACGGCCTGAGCACTACCATCTGCTGGATCGCCGTCACGGCTGCCTTCTTCCTGCTGGCTGTAGGGCTGCGGGGAGGCACCGACCTGGGCAGCATGCTGATGATCGCCATCTCTTTGGCTGTGGCAGCGGTGCCCGAAACCCTCTCCCTAATCGTGACCCTGTCCCTGACCAACGGGGTGCAGCGAATGGTGACCAAGAACGCCCTGATCCGTAAACTACCTGCGGTGGAGACCCTGGGTAATGCTTCGGTGATCTGCTCGGACAAGACGGGCACCCTCACTCAGAACCGTATGGCTGTTAAGGGGTTATGGATCAGAGGCGGTGAACCTTTTGGCGATGACATAGAGTTTAGCGAAGAACAGACACGTTTTCTGAAGATCCTCTCCATGGCAGGAAATGCGACTTTCACCACAGGAGCTAACGGCGAGGCGGAGTATTTCGGCAACGCCACCGAAGTGGGCATCCTGCGCCTCCTGGGCGAAAAGGGTTACGGCGATAGCAGCGAGATTGCTTTGGAATACCCTCGGGTTGCCGAGATTCCCTTCTCCTCTGAACGCAAGATGATGTCCGTGGTGCTTAAAGATAAGGACAGCGGTTACATCGTCCTGACCAAAGGTGCTTTGGACTGGCTGCCCATCAGCGAATCCTGCGGGGAAATACAAGAGGCCAGACAAGTTCACGATGAGTTCGCCAACAGGGCGTTACGGGTAATCGCCCTGGCAGGCAAAAGGGTGGACACTCTGCCCGATCCGGCGCACTTGGAAGAGCTGGAATGCGACTTTCGCATCCTGGGCCTGGTTGGTTTGATCGACCCTGCCCGACCTGAAGCTGCCGAAGCAATCGAGACAGCTCGGCAGGCTGGCATCCGCACGGTGATGATCACCGGGGATCACGCCACCACCGCTGCGGCCATCGCCAAAGATCTAGGCATCTTACGGGAAGGCCAGAATGTGATGACCGGTGCCAGGCTGGCGGAGATCAGCGACGTGGAGTTGCAGGATACGGTACGCAACTTCTCGGTCTATGCCAGGGTTACTCCCGAAGATAAGATACGCATCGTC
>WRDA01000315.1 GCA_009783675.1 Symbiobacteriaceae bacterium
ATGTAGCCACGGAGGTCATTCAGGCAGATGGACAGACAAGAAGTGGCGATACTGCAGCACCTGCCGGTACCAGCATAAAAGTCGAGGATCTGTTTTATAATACTCCGGCTCGACTCAAGTTCATGCGTAGTGAAAGGGCAGAGAGTCTGGCGATAGCGGAAGTAATGGAGCATCTTAGTCTGGTGTCTCCTGCTATCTCTATGGAGTTGATTCAAGATGATCGTCTGCACTTACGCACTACTGGCAGTGGTGATCTGGCCGATGTCGCCCTGGCGATCTATGGTCGGGTGGCTATTCGTTCTTTTATTCCGATTTCTGCTTCCGGAGACGATCTTGCCCTACAGGGTTTGATCTCATTACCTACCCTGACCAAGGCATCACGAGGGCATATCCATTGGATTCTGAACGGCAGATATATTCAAAGCCGCAGCTTTTTACATGCTATGGAGGAAGCTTATCGTAACCTGTTGCCCCACAAGCGTTATCCCCTGGGGATAATCTATTTGCAGTTACCTCTGGATCAAGTTGATGTAAACGTTCATCCAGCCAAAACAGAGGTTCGTATTCGCGATGAAGGCAGAGTTTATGGCTTCATTCTCAACAGTCTCCGGCAAACTTTAGCTCAGGCTACGGCTGAGAATCAGATTCCAGCATCAGCAGATTTCCAGCGACCAGGATCGGAATCATCGCTACAACTTAAACTACCTCCTGCACCTTCCGATGACAGAGTTGCAAGGTTATCTGCCGCTATCTATCCCGGGGAAAGAATTTCCGAAGTTCGTAGGAGTGATACATATTACCCTCCTATTCTGACTGCTGATGAAGGAGCTCATGGGCAGAGCATTTTTCCGCCCTTCAGGGTTATCAGTCAACTAGCAGGAACGTTTATTCTGGCGCAGTGCGCATCTGCCTGGCTGGTGGTAGATCAACATGCCGCTCATGAGCGTATTCTGTTTGAGAAGATGATGGCTTCCCTCCAGGATGGTAACTTATCCTCCCAAATGTTGCTCTATCCTCTGGCCTTAACCCTAAGCCTGCGTGAGGAAGCCCTCATGACAGAATACTCATCTGCTTTGGGGCTCCTTGGCTTTAGCTTCGAAGCTTTCGGAGAGCATACGGTATTATTACGCTCGGTGCCCCATCTCATTGGGGAGAGCAGCGGCGAAGAAGCTCTGCGTGAACTCCTCGGTGAACTGACTTTGGGAGGAAAGGAACCTGAGTTGGAGCAACTGGTGGATAAAGCGCTGATCACCCTTTCCTGTCACGGAGCGGTTAAGGCTAATACCTGGCTGACGATAGCAAACATGGAGGAACTGTTGCGTGATCTTGGCAGTTGTGCTCACGCGTCTACCTGTCCCCACGGCAGGCCGGTATATCATTATTTAGCCCTCGATGACTTAAACAAATGGTTCGCCAGAACCTGATTGTTGGTACACTCAATGGCGAGGAGTTGGAGAGCCATGATGACTTCCGGATTACCTGTAGTTGTCGCTTTGGTCGGACCTACAGGGGTCGGGAAGACCGAGGTGTCACTCCAGCTTGCTGAACTGTTGAATGCAGAGATAATTAGCGCCGACTCCATGCAAATTTATCGTGGGATGGATATCGGTACAGCTAAAGCGACACCAGAAGAACGGAGCAGAGTAACTCATCATCTTATAGACATTCTTGATCCGGGGCAGAGTTTCTCGGTAGCTCAGTACCAGCAGTTAGCTCGTGAGGCAATCGCGAGTATCAATGTAAGAGGAAAACTGCCATTATTGGTAGGGGGTAGTGGGCTCTATCTACGAGCTACTCTTTATCCTTACCAGTTTACCGATTTCCGAGGTAACTCCGCGTTTCGCTTAAGCCTCGAAGAGAGGGCAGCCAGAGAAGGCAGTGCTGTTCTCCATGCAGAGCTATCACGTGTAGATCCACTCAGTGCGGCGAAACTTCACCATAATGATGCCAGGCGTATCATACGTGCTCTGGAAGTTTACCATTATACGGGTCGATGTATTTCAACACAGGAGGAAAATACCCGCAACGCGAACCTTGCTTACAACACATTATGGTACGGTTTAGACCGAGAGCGAGCAGAGCTGTACAGTCGCATCGATCGGCGAGTCGAAGAAATGCTGGCAGCCGGTCTGTTAGAAGAAGTCTCCCGTGTAAGGAAGTATTGGTTACAGTCTGAAAGCTCAAAAAGCATCGCTGGTCAAGCTCTTGGTTACAAGGAGTTACTACCCTATCTGGATGGGATGGAGCCACTGGATTCAGCAGTAGATCGCTTGAAAAGAGAATCGAGGCGCTATGCCAGGAGGCAACTTATCTGGTTTAGGGGAGAAAAACGCATCGAATGGTTCATCCTCTCTGAAGGCAATCAGGCGTCTGAGGTAGCTGGTATGATAGCCGACAGGGTGCGAGAATCTCTGATGATAACTGCGTCTCGAATCAAAGAGGATATACCGCAAGCTGATCGCCAACATGATTATTAATGGATTATTCTAAAGGAGCTCATGATGGAAGAAGAACTATACAGGGAGAAAGCTGTTCTGGTGACAGTAACAGCCAAATCATCCAATAATACGGCTGACCTTGATGAACTTGCCTCTCTGGCTGAAACTGCGGGTGCAGAAGTCGTGGGGCGTGTCGTTC
>WRDA01000316.1 GCA_009783675.1 Symbiobacteriaceae bacterium
CAGTCAGCTGAGGTTGCGGCCCAGATGCCAGGCCTGATCCGGGTAGTCGGTGGCTTCAATATCCTCTCTGGTGGATACGCCCAGTGACAGCAAGATGCCGGCATCCTCCCAGCGCATGTAGCCTATCATGGTCTGATAGTGAGCCACCAGAGCATCCAGAGTGGACTCCTGGTCATCCGCTGCCGTAGCGAGCAGGATCGTCTTCTTGCCGCCCTGCAGACGGCTGTTATTGGCATAGAAGCGGTCGATCACCGTCTTAAGCTGCGCCGACATGCCGAAGTAATATAGTGGCGTAACGAAGACCAGCAGATCGCTCTGCAGCAGGTGAGAGTTAAGGTTTTCCATAGCATCAGTGTGCACACATTGGTACCTGGTGGCTTCGACCCGGCAATGGTCGCAGCCCAGGCAAGCGGCCACCCGGGAAAAAGCGGCGTCGAAGCGGGTCACCTCGTGACCGGCTTCTTTTGCTCCAGCACAGAAACGATCGGCCAGGAGAGCTGAGGTTCCCTTAATATGAGGGCTTCCGGTGATAACTATAATGAACATGTGATCCGTCCTTTCTTAAAGAAGTCAAGGGGGTACGCGTACCCCCTTGAGTAACCCCCGCTTTGCAT
Organism: Symbiobacteriaceae bacterium; assembly: GCA_009783675.1. Taxonomy (GTDB): domain Bacteria; phylum Bacillota; class JAAYKD01; order JAAYKD01; family WRDA01; genus WRDA01. The sequence goes on from WRDA01000316.1 coordinate 615, forward strand.
GCCCATTCTCAGGCGCATGTCCTGAGAATGGAAGGAACGAAGATGGGGTTGGTGCTTTCGCTCCAGGGGGGGTAACGTTTACCCCCCTGAGCACCCCCCGGTAAGTAAGCCTGTTTTCAGGCGCATGTCAGTATATCAGGGGGTACCCGTACCCCCTGAGGACCCCCGGGTATATATGCCCGTTCTCAGGCACATGTCCTGAGAACGGAAGAGTGCGGAGATGGGGTTGGCGCTATGGTTGGCGAAAAGGAGGGGTATACATACCCCTCCCTGAGAATCGTGCGACTTTCTTAGATAGGGCATACTCCTGGCATGCCGTCGCGGGCATTGGCTTCCGCCATGTTCAGGTCCACCTTAATCCTGCCTGCCATGCGGGTCTGCAGGAACTTTTCGGCAACCTCGGGGAAAGCCATGTAGGAGAGCAGGTCTTCTTCCGTCTCCATCAGATGACCTATCTTCTTGCGACCATCCGGTAGACCGGGAGGCATGATGTTGGCGTAACGTTCGGTGATCACCGGCGTATCGCCGATGATGGATCTGCGCAGCTCCTCGTTGACAGATGCAGGAGTGCGACCATACTCACCTCGCAGGTAAGCTTTGACCTCGTTGGTAACCATCTTGTAGCGCCCGGCCAGGACATTAAAAACAGCCTGGGAACCCACCATCTGACTGGAGGGAGTAACCAGAGGAGGATAGCCGAGATCCTCCCGCACCAGAGGTATCTCTGCCAAAACCTCGGGGAGTCTGTGTAGATCGTCACCCAACTGGCTGGCGAAGTTGGAGAGCATGCCTCCTGGCACCTGATAGGAGAGGACATTAGCGTCGACGCCACCGACAACGGCATATTTTATGTCGTAAGGCTTGATGGCTTCCCGCAGGTAGGCGCTGATAGGGAACAACTTTGACAGGTCGATCCCCGTATCATATGGCGAACCCTGGAGCATGGCCACCATGGTTTCAGTGGCTGGCTGAGAGGTGCCCATGGCCAGAGGCGAGAGAGCCGTATCGATGATATCGGCTCCGGCTTCAACTGCCAGAAGATAGGCTGCACCAGCCATGCCGGAAGTATAGTGGCTATGAATCTCCAAAGGCAGGTCGACGGCTGCCTTAATCGCCAGGGTCAGTTCCCGGGCGATTAGAGGAGCGATGATGCCCGCCATATCTTTAATGCAGATGGAATCCACCCCCATCTGCTGCATTTCTTTGGCGATTTTGACAAAGGCCTGGATATCATGCACCGGCGAGATTGTATAGACTACGGCTCCCTGGACATGAGCACCAGCCTTCTTGCCGGCGCGGACAGTGGATTCGATGTTACGCATGTCGTTGAGAGCATCGAAGACACGGATGATGTCCAGACCATTCTCCACTGCCGTTGCGACGAAAGCTTCGATGACATCATCGGGGTAAGGCTTATAACCCAGCAGGTTCTGGCCCCGCAGCAGAGCCATCATTTTAGTCTTCTTAAAGTAGCGTTTGAAGGTACGCAACCGCTCCCAGGGATCTTCATCCAGGAAACGCAGGCAGGAATCGAAGGTCGCACCGCCCCAGCATTCTACAGCATAGTATCCGGCATCCTCCATCTGCTCCAACATAGGCAGCATGTCCTTGATCTTCAGGCGAGTTGCCATTAAGGACTGATGCCCATCCCGCAGGGTAGTGTCGGTGATTAGAACCTTTTTTTGCTCCATTTGCCACGAGCCCTCCTATATGCAAAATTGTTGACAGACTAGAGTATGTGCCAGTTTGCTTTGGTTTATGCAGCTACTGTATTTATTCCCTTTAAGCCAGAGGGATTCCTTCTGCTGCCGGTTTAAGCAGCCTACGCAGCATGGAGGTGAAGGGCAGCGCCAGGCAAATGACCACGACTGCCTCACTGATGCCGATCATTGGCACGATCGCCAGATACATCTCCTGACTCAGCCAGGCGACATAGGCGCTGACACCGAAGGCATTGATAAGGATAGGCGCAGCGATAGCCAGTATGCTTCTCTGCCGCA
>WRDA01000317.1 GCA_009783675.1 Symbiobacteriaceae bacterium
ACGTAGGCAAGCCAGACGGCGGTTGAGGGTCACTGTGGACACCTCAGCGTTTAAACGTAACCAGTCCAGATAATCCCGGAGGATGCGGCTGTCTGCTTCCGCAAAGGAGGAGAGAGGAATATGGTCTAAATATTCTATCAGGGAAGCCAGATCGTAGCCATACTCAATAATCGTCTGGGGAGAACGATTCAGACGGGCACACTCGTTCTGGAAGCGTTCCACCCAACTCCACATCGACTGGATTGAGGCGGAAGGTTCCACTGTGATATCGCCCTCCAGATGGTACAATCGCTGAGGATAGCGCATAACAAGTCTCCTTACGGGAATAAGGAATTAAACCCTTACAGAGGTTTATCCACCAGAGCACCGTTCTCGCAACAGTAACGCTTGCCGAAGAAGCGTTCGCGAATTTCGTAACCAAGACCATTATGGCTGAAGAAGCAGTTGGGGTTGATACGGCGCAGCCTTATTTCTCCTTCGTTGGGCAGGCGCAGGTAACGCTGCACATTCTTTATTTCGTTGTCCAGGGTCTTCATCGCCACCTGAGCCTGAGCCATCCTCTCCTTAAGAGCATTGCTAAGCTTGGTTCTGGTAGCCGCGTCCACATCACGCCGTGAGTTGATAGTACTCAGGGTGGTGCGATTGCTCTCGAACTGTCGTCTTTGCTCGTCCCGCTCGTCCATCAGATTCTGCAGGCGTTTTTCCATGACATCCCGCTTGAAGCCCTGGATGTAGATCTCGGTGCGGGCTTCCATCTCCGAACCGGCTTCGTTGGCTGTCAGCATGATGCCGACTTCGATGCGCCCCCCCTGGATGCGACCCTTGGAGGATTCGACCACCAGCTCATCCGCGGTGAGCCTGGAGTTGCGACAGAAATAACCTATGCTGAGTTTTCCTCCGCATTCGACGGTGGTATCCAGGACGAACTTAACGAAGACATCCCTGGCAGCACGGACGATTGCCTTGGAATGACCGGACATCCCGCCTTTGATGAGGATGGAGCCGGTGGTGCTTTCGATGAGGTTAACCGCGCCAACTCCCATCTCTCCCAGGATGGAGATATCGCCGGTAGCCTTCACCGAGAAACCATCCATGACGGTTCCGCGAATGGTGATCGACCCATCGAAATCGACATTGCCGGTGGAGAAATCGATGTTATCATAGTTCATATGCGTCAGGACAGAGATTCTACCGTCCTCCAGATAGTGGAGCATCCCGCTCTTTAAGGCTCGCAGAACGACGATGCCATCCTCATCCTCTTCAGAGACGGAGCCTTTATCGTAGAGGAGAGGAATATCCTCCCCATCCATTGCGTCGATGACCTTACCGCGAATGTTTACTCCGGCGGATCCCGGAGTAGCAGGGGTTTTCTCTCCCAGCCAGTCACCTGTTGCTATGGAGAGCATCAGGTTGATGTTGTAGAAGTTCGATGATCCATCCTGATCCACCTCAGGGTTCTTCTCAGGCAATTCCTGCATGCGAACCTCGGCGTTCTTACCATTGACCGGAAGTTTAGCCAGGGCGATCACATAGGGCTCGTGAGTCTCCAGGGGTCCATCGAGTATATCCACGTCCAGGCCGTAGGAGACCCTCTGCTGCCTCATCTTCAACAGCACCGTCTTTTTGAGTTGCTCACGATCGATGCTCTGTAAGAAATCGGTTGGCAGCTGGAAAACGATGGTAGCGCTCAGCTCATCCTCGGGAATTATGACCTTCATGCCTCGATTAATTGCTTCGTTGATACTGCTGCTATCCGCAGGGAGAGTCTCGCTCATGTGTTCACTCCTCAAGTAACTATTCATCTATTTTACTTCTTTGCGTTTACATGATTTTAGATGGGGGTTCCAAACCCCCATACCCCTGGCCGTTCCAGCAGGCAAAGCCAGCCTGCACTCACTGGAGCTTCGCTCCAGCACCCCGCTCACGCGTGGTGGTAACTGTCAGGGTGCTGCGCACCTGAGCAGTTACCTCCTCACTCCTGTCTAGATTCAATGCTAAAACGGACTTCTTCGAGAGCTGTGATTAGGTTCGAATGTTTCAACAACCAGGCAGCGATGGGGGGATCCTCCAGGAGGATGCGGGTAGCACGACGGACCAGGTAGCGGAAGATACCATGTAGGGGTATCCGACCATAGGCCAGGGGGCAGAGGCTGAAACCGCGAGGATCGGTGATCAGGCGTATATTCAGGCTGTCGCCGGAGCCAGGGGTTACTACAGGGAAGAGAGGGAAGATGCGACAGGCGAAAGGGCGCAGATGACGCCGACATGTTCCTGAGCAAATCAGCAGAGTCTCGTCGCCACCATGTAGAAACCGGTAGCCTTCTTCGTCTTTCAACAGGAGTTCTTCTCCAGGTAACAGCAGCATCCCCGAATCGTCGTCTCCCTTGCAACAACGATGATCGCAAAGCAAGCCACAGTCGATAGCCAGAGGAGTTGTGCGATCGAGGGTAGCGTAAGCCCTGAGCAGGGGTGAAGACTCCGGAGAGATGACGGTCCCAGGCAATATCTGAACCTCTTTCCTAATTAGGCAGCGAGACAGCGAAAACCTTCTCTGCAGGTAACCTCGGCAGCAGGAAGCGCTGGAGTCTGGGCGCAATTTACCTTG
>WRDA01000318.1 GCA_009783675.1 Symbiobacteriaceae bacterium
ACTCATTCGGCGGCAATCGCCACGGAAATCCTGCCTGGGAAGACGATTCTGGAAGCTTTAAACACCGATTTGGTCTGTGATGCCATCAACGTAGCCATGCGGGAGTTGTTCCTGCAGATCGCCTACGGACGCAGCCAGACCGCCTTCTCTGAGGACGGTTTACCTGTGGGTGCCAGCCTGGAGGATCTGGGCAGAGGTATGCGTAGCCAGGTAGGCACCATGTTTGGCACCCTGGCTAAGGGCCCCCGTTACTTAGAACTTACCGAAGGTTATATCAACAGATTGGCTCTGGATGAAGAAGGAGCTATCATCGGCTACGAGTTCATCTCTCTGGGACGGGTGATGGATGCCGTCAAGCAGGGTGAAGACGCCAACGAAGCCATTAAGAAAGCTACCGGTACTTATGGTCGCTTCAGTGAAGCAGCCAGAATCATCGATCCCAGGAAGGAGTGATTTAAATGCCATTGTTCGAGAGTTACGAGCGGCGCATAGCCAAGATAAATGCAGTCCTTAACGAGTATGGCATCTCTTCTGTGGAAGAGGCCAAAGAGATCTGCTCCCAGGCTGGCATCGATCCCTATGCCATTTGCAAATCGGTTCAGTCCATCGCTTTCGAGAACGCTGCCTGGGCTTATACTGTCGGCGCGGCCATCGCCCTGAAGAAGGGAGTCAAGTCGGCTGCCGAAGCCGCCGAAGTTATCGGCATAGGTCTGCAGAGCTTCTGCATCCCCGGCAGTGTCGCCGATGATCGCAAAGTCGGTCTGGGACACGGCAACCTGGCAGCCATGCTACTGCGGGATGATACCAAGTGTTTCGCTTTCCTGGCTGGTCACGAGAGCTTCGCCGCCGCGGAGGGTGCTATCGGCATCGTGCGTAACGCCAACAAAGCCCGTCAGGTGCCCCTCAGGGTCATTCTCAACGGCTTAGGCAAGGATGCGGCTCAGATCATCTCCCGTATCAACGGCTTCACTTTCGTGGAGACTGTTTTCGATTACAACACAGGTGAGGTAAAAGTTACCAAGGAAATCCCTTACTCCCAGGGTGAACGCGCCACCGTGCGCTGCTATGGCGCCGACGATGTCCGGGAGGGCGTCGCCATCATGCACCTTGAGGATGTGGATATCTCCATCACCGGCAACTCCACTAACCCCACCCGCTTCCAGCATCCCGTGGCAGGTACCTACAAGAAAGAGTGCAACGAGCAGGGTAAGGATTACTTCTCGGTGGCCTCAGGCGGAGGCACCGGACGCACCCTTCATCCGGACAACATGGCTGCCGGCCCGGCCTCTTATGGCATGACCGACACCATGGGCCGGATGCATTCCGACGCTCAGTTCGCCGGCTCCAGCTCCGTTCCGGCTCATGTCGAGATGATGGGCTTCATCGGCATGGGTAACAACCCCATGGTAGGAGCGACGGTGGCAGTAGCTGTTGCAGTCGCGTCGTCAATTGTCATCTGACAATTGTCTAATGAATAATGTCTAATTAATAATGAATAATTGGATTGCGTAACAACGTGCCCATAATTGTCCATTATCAATTGTCAATTATCGTAAATCTTCATATCACCACATTATTAATTATTCATTATTAATTATTAATTCAACCAGGAGGTTACTATGGATCCTTCGCTATTTGAACGCTTCGATGCGCTTTTCTCTCTCTGGCAGGATGGGGTTTGTCCCGGAGGCCAGGTGGTCATGCGCCACAAGGGAGAGCTGATCTACGACCGCTGCTTTGGCTACGCCAATATCGAGCTTGGCGTTCCCGTCAGCGACGATACCGTCTTCCATGTGGCATCCGTCTCCAAGCAGCTGACTGTGATGGCGGTGATGCTTTGCGTGGAAAACGAACTTCTGCAACTGGATGATGATATCCGCTGCTACCTCCCCGATCTGGTCCACTTCCCCCAGAAGGTCACTGTACGCAACATGATCAACAACATCAGTGGCATCAGGGATATCTGGACCCTGGAGATGATGCGTGGTACTCGTATCGACGATACCATCACTCAAGCGGATGCCGTAAAAATTATAGGCAACCAGACAGGGTTAAACTTCGAACCTGGTGAACGCTATATGTACTCCAACTCCAACTTTGTCCTCCTGGCTGAAATTGTGGAGAGGCTGACTAAGATGTCCATGGGCACCTTCCTGAAGAAGCAGGTCTTCGACCCTCTGGGTATGAACAGCACCTGCATCCGGGAGAGTTACTGGCAGCTGATCCCTAACCGAGCTTATTCATACAGGGATATGGGAGATGGCTTCGCTTATCATCCCCTCAACTACGGGACCTATGGCGCGACATCTTTGCACACCACGGCAAAGGACTTCCTGAAATGGATGACCACCTTCAGCAACCCCAGGATATGTCAGCCGGAAACCATCAAGCAGATGACCACGCCTCCCCTGCTGAATAACGGAGAGCCAAGCAGCTACGCTGGTGGCCTGATGGTGGGAGATCTGGAGGGGCATAAGTACATCCAGCACAGCGGTTCAGATGCTTCCTTCCGCACCCACATGATCACTTTCCCTGAGGATCAACTGGAGGTCGTCATCTTCACCAACACTGCCTCCCTCTCCCCTGGCGAGATGTGCAT
>WRDA01000319.1 GCA_009783675.1 Symbiobacteriaceae bacterium
AGGTATGGAACTCAATCTCTACACGCAGAAGATCAGGACTTTCTTCGCTTATCCCTCGGTGATCGAACCTCAGGAGACGGGACTGGCTGCGCCCGCCAAAGCTTTCTCCCTGGAACTGCGTAACGCATCCTTCTCCTACCCGGATTCAGAGTTTTCCCTGCACAATATCAACCTGAAGGTCGCCGCCGGTGACCGCATAGCTATCGTAGGAGAGAACGGTGTTGGCAAAACCACACTGGCCAAACTGTTGCTACGCCTCTATGATGTGGACTCCGGTGAAATCCTGTATAACGGAGAACCCCTTAAGGAGTATGCCATCCACGATCTGCGGCAGCGTATCGGCGTGGCTTTCCAGGAGCCTCAAATCTATGCTCTGGGAGTGCGGCAGTATCTGCAGACCTACCATGAGAGTGAAGACGAGGTATTACAGGATCTGCTGACACAGGTCGGGCTGCCTCTGGATCTCGATGCCCAGCTGACCAGAGAATTTGATTCTCGTGGCGTTATGCTCTCCGGAGGTCAGGGGCAAAAGCTTGGCCTGGTCAGGCTACTTCACGGAGAGTTTGGCTTGCTGCTCCTGGATGAACCCTCGGCAGCTCTGGATCCTCTGGCTGAGGATGCCATGGTCAGGCTGATCTTCCAGCAGGCAACCACGACCACTATCATGGTCGCTCACCGTTTAAGTACCGTCCGGGATGCCGACTGTATCTATCTCCTCGCCGATGGCAGTATCGCTGAGATGGGCAGTCACGACGAGTTGATGGCTCTGGGAGGACGCTATGCCAGGATGTTCGCCAGGCAGAGGGAGAACTATGTCAGGTAGGCGGTGATATACCTGTATAAAGTTAAAACCCCCGCCGAAGCGGGGGTTTTGCCATCAACCTGCCTGTCGCCTTAGACCCGTCAACAAGCTTCGGACAGATTATGGAGATCTTCTCTAGTCGATGATAAAAGGCAACAGAGCTACGATACGCGCGCGCTTGATCGCCTGGGTCATGGCCCGCTGATGCTTGGCGCAGTTACCGGTGACACGCCTGGGTAGAATTTTGCCTCTCTCGGTGAGAAAGCGCTGCAGGCGACCGACTTCCTTATAATCGATATGCTCTATTTTATCGACGCAAAAAGCACAGACACGCCTCTTGGGACGACGTCCCCGGGGCCTGCGTTCGCGATAGGAGCCTGAAGATTGCTCGGACACTGACATTTCTCCTTTTTGTGGAATGCTTAGAGTTTGTTACTTATCCGGATATGGTATGCATTATCAAGAGACAGTTATAAGGACTGCATCAGGCGAAGGGGATGTCATCCTCTTCGTCCTGGTCTTTGGGTTCATTTAAACGCGGTGCTTCCACGACCTCACCGAAATCGGCAAACTCATTTTCTTCCTGAGGTGTCGCGGAATCACGGCGGGCACCTACGAAAGAGATATGCTCACAACGAACTTCGGTATAGCTCCGGCGGGTGCCATCCTGCTGAGTCACCGTATCGATACGCAGGCTGCCCTCCACACCGATTAGAGATCCCTTTTGCAGATAGTTAGCGGCAAACTCCGCCTGTTTGTTCCAGCAGCTGATACGGATGAAATCGGTCTGTTTTTCCCCATTGGGACCTTTAAAGCGCCTGTCGACGGCAAGATCAAAGCGGGTTACAGGAGCTCCGTTGGGGGTATAGCGCAGTTCAGGGTCACGGGTAAGCCTGCCTACCAAGACAACTGAGTTAACCATTGTCTAAAAACCCTCCTCTCGCTGACGGTGTGATCCCCGGGTGATATATCAGCAACGGATCCCACACCGACGGTGCCCGCATGATGCGGATAACAATGCGCGCCTGTGCTAAGGTTACCGGATCAGGATTCATCGGTACGGACGATCATGAAACGTATCACCGTCTCAGCGATCCTCAGCACACGATCGATCTCTTTGCTCACATGTGGTTCCGCTTCGTAGTTGACTAAGACATAGAAACCTTCTCGCTGGTCAGCGATCTCGTAGGCCAAGCGTCGTTTACCCCATAACTTGACCTCGGTGATCGTGCCCTTCCCTGTTTCGATCAGCGCCTTAACGCGCTCGACCATGGCTTCCTGTTCTGGTTGCTCCAAGCTCGGATGCATGATGAACATCAGCTCGTAGGGATGCATCTTATACACCTCCTCCCCCCCGGACTAAACGGCTTTGTCTCTAACAAAGCAGGGGATACAGTTACGTATTATAAGGAAATGGACCCAAAAAAGCAAGAGAAAAAACGATATTGAGATAACATAATATGAAAAGCGGGCTTGCCTAACAAGATGCGTATAGATGACGAAGCAGGAACCATTAATCCGTTCAACGAACTCACCTTACAGCACTTCATAAAGAGGTAGTTGATATCGTGAATAAACACTTTATTTTCGCCCTACTATTGTCCGCTACACTCATCAGCTGCACACCGGCTGCTCCGCCTGGCGATTCTGGAAGATGGCAGCCTCTGGGGTTGGGGCGCCAACTATGACGGACAGCTGGGTATAGGTACCAGCCGCGTCAATCCGGTGCCCTTTCCTGTACCACTGGCTTTTATATCAGATTAAGCATAGAGGAAAGATGCACATTTATCCCGAAA
>WRDA01000320.1 GCA_009783675.1 Symbiobacteriaceae bacterium
ACCCGCGATAAAATCGGCAGAGCGATGGCAGGCCTCCGCGATAAACTGATCATTCAGGGGCATATCGGGCTGACTTTGGTGGATGGGCAAGAAGCCCGCACCCAGGAGCTGCAACCCGCCAGGGAGCATATGGAAGACCTGATGACACGCCTGAACACAGATTATATCGATATCGCCATGTTGCATTGTGTGGACAGTGTTGAGGAATATCTGGCAGCAGAACAGAGCGGCTTGATTGCTTATATGCTGGAGCAAAAAGCCAAAGGGGTGTTCAAATACCTGGGCTTTGCCTCCCACAATCCGGATACGGCCACGGCTTTGGTGAAGACAGGGCACTTCCAGGTTGTCATGTTTAGCATCAACCCCTTGTTCGATTTACTGCTCAACGATATGCAGCACTGGTTTACCATGCCCGATGACGAGGCTTACCCAACGGAACTGAACATCGATACCAGGCGAGCCGCCTTTTATGCCTTATGTGCCGAAAGAGGGATAGGCATCAACGCCATGAAGGTCCTGGCAGCAGGTACCTTGGTCAACCCTGCCGGTTGTCCCTTCTCCCCAGCCTTAAATGTGCTCCAGTGCATTCACTATACACTGAACCGTCCTGCCGTAGGCAGTGCGATCATCGGCTTTAAAAAGACCGAGGAGCTGACTGACGCTCTTCGCTACTTCCAGGTCTCCCCGGAGGAACTAGATTATACCCAAAGCCTGCATAGCGTTACCGGTGAGGTTGGACCACAGTGTATGTACTGTAACCATTGCTTGCCTTGCACCGCACACATCGATATTGCCAGGGTAACTAAGACGATGGATGCTCTAATCCGGGATAAAACCAGCATTTCAGCGGACGAATGCCACGACCTGGCTGTTATGGCTGCTTCCTGTATCGCCTGCGGTCAATGTGCTTCCCGCTGCCCCTTTGCAGTGGATGTCACCGCGAACATGAAGAAAGCTGCACAGCTCTTGGCCGATGTTTAGCCGAGTCGGGTATAAATATAACATGGAGGGTTAATGATGAAGTTCGAGTTCGATGTCGACTGGATTCGCCAGCAATTTCCCGCTTGCCAGCGTCAGCTAAACGGGGTACCCGTAGCTTTCCTGGATGGTCCAGGAGGAACCCAGGTGCCTCAGGTTGTCGCCGACCGTATATCAGAGTATTACTTGCATCATAATGCCAATGAGGGAGGGTCTTTTGCTACCTCCCAGGAGACAGGAGAAATCTACAGCCAGAGTCGGGAGATAATAGCCGATTTCCTGGGCTGCAGTTCCAACGAAGTCATCTTCGGTTACTCCTCGACTGCCAATACCTTCGCACTGGCATTTGCTCTGATGAAGGGGTTTGTACCCGGCGACGAAATCGTGATTACCGATATCGACCACCGCTGCAACAGGGCACCATGGCTGGCTTTGGAACGCTTCGGTGTGGTCGTTAAGAGTGTACGGGTCGATCCGGAAACCCAGCAGATCGATATGGCAGATTTTGAAAGTAAGCTCACTCCCAAAACCAAAGTCGCTGCCTTTAACTGGGCTTCCAATGCTCTGGGGACGGTCAGCGATGTTAAAACTATGTGCGCATTGGCTCACAAGGTTGGTGCCATTACCGTGGTAGATGCAGTTCACTACTCCGCACATTTTCCCATCGATGTCAAAGAGATTGACACCGATGTACTGATTGTCTCGGCATATAAGTTTTTCGGTCCGCATCTGGGGGTGATGTATGTACGGGAATCGCTCATCGATCAGCTGGAGCCATATAATGTGCAGACAAAGGATCTGCAGCAGGGCAGGAGGAAGTTCCATCAGGGCACACCACCCTTTGGCTTTATCGCCGGTACTGCAGCCGCAGTTGAGTTTATTGCTACCATCGGAGAAAAGCACGCCTCTTTCTTCGCTGAAGAGCTTGCCGGACTGAGCGGCAGAAGGCGCAATATCGTCGCGGGCATGCTGGCCATCGACCACCATGAAGAACCTTTGGCCAGGCTACTTCGCGATGAAATACGCAGCATACCGGGAGCAACCCTGTATGGCCCCAAGGAAGGGGAGCCTCGCACCTCCACCATCGTCTTCACCATTGCAGGTAAGAACTCCGCGGAAGTATCCCAGGCTCTTGGTGAGCTGGGCATTAACACCTGGGATGGCAACTTCTACGCCGTAGAGGTGGTAAACAAGGTACTTGGTCTGGAGGAGACCGGTGGCTTAGTCAGAATCGGTCTGGCTCCCTATACTACTCAGCAGGATATCCTGCGCACGATCGCTGCTATTAAGCAGATAGCAGGTGCATAGGGTAAACTCTGCATCAGAACTTATACAGGTGAATTTATTCAAGCTATACAGCAGGCAAGCAGCAGATATGGAGGGAAACTATGATAAAACACGGTAACAGCAACGCATGGTATACACGTCGTATCTTGTGCAAAACCCTGGCTTTCATCCTGGCTTGCAGCATGTTTCTCTCCAGCTGCAGTACCCAAAGCCCGAGTAGTAATGCCGAGTCGCAAAATGTAAGCCAAACCACACCCGCACTAAACCCTGGCCAGAGAGCCGCAACTGATGCTGTGATGCAGCTGGCATCCTATCGCCCGCAATC
>WRDA01000321.1 GCA_009783675.1 Symbiobacteriaceae bacterium
AATTATTCCACCTACCACTTCTGCCGGGTGTTTATGGCTTTAACCGGGACGTCAGTTATGAGCTATGTGGCCCGCCGAAAACTTGAGTTCGCGCAACATGACTTGTCGCAAGGTAAGAGAGTTATTGATGTGGCTATGGAGTATGGCTTCGACACACATACCGGATTTACCAAAGCATTTAGAAAGTACTTTGGATTCCCACCATCATTATGTCATTTGCGATACTCGAAAGAGCTGCCGGTAAGAGCGACAGTAACCAGCGTGAAACTAAAATATGGATGATTTAAGATGATCCCTTACATCACAGTAGTGACCCCGTTCATCGTGGCAGGGAGGACTAATCGCCACACAATGCCTCATGTTAGAAGAACAGCCGACATTCCGGCATTCGATTTTGATGAAGCTAAATCGGATGTTCATGCCCTGCTGGATAACACCAGTGTACTGTTTGGCAGATCCGATGCTATCAAGCATTGTGAGATTGAGCTATGCTATGATTACGACGAGGAAACAGGTGAATTTGCCTATTTCGCCGGACGCGGTGTTTTTCACCCAGAGGAGATACAGAACATACTGCCCGAAATGGTGAGCTTTGAAATCTCCGGTCTATACGCGATATTTCCCACGCCACTTGTGGCTTTTGGGGAAAGAGAGTTATTCGCCCAGGCAATTCGTGACACATGGCAGTTCATCTTCTCTGAATGGCTGCCAAAGTCAGAGTTTGAGTATGATGAATCTCGTAAGGACTTCGAATACTTCGATCACAGAAGCCATGGGTGGTATTTCGACTGCAGAGTGCAGGGAGACATTTATATTCCAATTCGCCAACGGGACGAAGAGAGAAGGAAAGCTCAGAAAAATATGAAAACCCTCTGGGAAGAGGAAATGAAAAGGCGCGAACGAGAACTATAGTGGAATAAAATGGTTCATCCGACTCAAGTCTTTACTCCTATCATTAGCAGTAAGAGTTAAGGTACTAGCCAACCACGACTCTACCAACTGCAAGGAGGATTCGAGATCGAAACCATCCCCGCGTCTGATTACCGGAACCAGTTCGGTCTTGACCTTTCGAGGAGTTATTGTTCTTAGTTTCTCCAAATTCATATCAGTAGTGTTAGGTAAGCCACTGATGGCAGAGTAGAACGCGACGTATTTACGAAATACATCAACATCGCCACCATGTATCTTCTCCAGGCGGATGACGCTGTGGAGATCATATAAGTCTCTTGGCGCTGCGCGTGTCAGCAATGCAACCGTTTTGCTTGCAAGTAGCTCCGTGGGAGCCAGCACTCTCACGGTAACCGGGGTAAGTGAGCCGAAGACTATCAAAGGTAGGCGAACAGCCGGAAGAATATGTGTCCGCAGAAGGTAATTGATCTCAATCTTGAGGTTGTCATGAGTTCCACCAGCGTTTTGGTAACTGTAGACCAGGGAATCGAGGGCGTGAGATGATATTTAGCGCGGATATCAGCCTTACGGTTTTCTCAAAAGCATCGCGGATAAAGCCCCACTCATGTGCCTGTTTGCCAAGACGCTGTTTGTCAAACTCTGGCATTGAATGCTACCCCCTGTGTGAGTGTAAGCTCAAAATTAGAGGGGATATAGATACGCCAGGGTTTGTTGATTCGATTTTCCTCTCCCTGTAAACCCCGATATAAATAACGCTTGCTCTGTGGTAGCCTGGATTGGCATTCGGTGAAAAAGCTTTTTGGTAGCATGAGGTTATTCTGCATCCTCTCCAGGATCAGCCCGGTCTTCTGCCAAAGGAACATACTGCCCTTTTCGTGCAGATAACTGAGCATTTTATCGGAGTCCAGACGCGGGACCAGAGAGAGACAGCTCATGAGTTCCTCCAGACCGCCGATTGTCTCGAAATCATCAATATAGTCGATCACTGTGCGTTCTATCTCAGTTACCCTTACTCTGTCTTCCCGGGTAGTTATACCCGTGTAACTCTTCAATGGCAGTGGGTGATAGCTGTAGCCATCGAAGGTGAACTCACGAAAGCGTGAAGCCGTAGTGACATATACATCATAGGAGACCTGATTAGCATAGCCATGATAGGCAAACGCAGAGGTGTGCGAGATGCAGGCATCAGGCGCAATGCGAGATCCTATAAGGAATCGATTGGATATAGGTTGTTTAGTTTCCAGGCTGATCGTCACGAACAGATCACGACGAACATGGCGGATCAGATTCTTTTTCTGATAGCTGTATATCATCGAGTTTGCCGCTTCCCTGCTTCCGGTCAGCGAAACCAGATCGCTGCGGGAGAAACAGCCCAGATCGACCAATGCCGGATAATGCTTCATTGTGTTCACCTCCATCCATGACATTCACATTATAGCGCACTATAGTGGCATAACAACTATTATATGCATGTATGAAAATGATCGTCGATTTAGAGGAAGAATCTGTGGTTGACTACCTGTATCGTAAGTCTCGGCACCTCGGCTCACAGATCACTCAGTCTGTAGCAGTCTGGGTTAACCTCTCTGCAGTAGCACCCCACTCCTGCCACTGTCTAGCAGTTTTCTCAGTTATCCCGGTTTCTCACTGATGAGATCCAGAATACATGCTGCG
>WRDA01000322.1 GCA_009783675.1 Symbiobacteriaceae bacterium
CAGAGAAGCTAAAGGAGGAAGAGACCCTGCGCTTTATGGAGATGTCCTTTCGCGATGGGGTCCTCAGGACGACGGGCACAGATATCGACAGGCTGCTACCGCCATTATCCCGCTTCGGAGGCGGTAATCGGGCCCAGCGCAAGCAGGAGATCATCGATAAGCTGCTGGAGTTCTTCGATAGATACTACGGGCTTGGAAGTTAGCTTACAATGATCTTATTGGGACCTTCGGCAATCGCTTGCTGCAAGGTCTCATTTGCTTTGGCAATAAAATCCGCAATCTGCTCTTCCTGGGCAGGCATATGGACACAGACACCGATACAGGCAGTCTTGCTGCCAAACTGCCCATTTACATCACCGGGTATTTCCAACGCATCAATCGCATTGAGAATCCTCTCGGCGACGATCTTCGCGCCCTGCGCATCGGTAATCGGCAGAATAATTCCATATTCGTCATCTAAACGTGCGATAAAGTCAGTGGAGCGTTTTACGGTTTGCTCCAGGGTTCTCGCTACGGCCTGCATCAACACATCAACCTGCTGCTGGCCCTGTATCTCTTTATATGCCTTAAGAGAATCGATGCTGATAAGTAAAAGACTAAGGGTGGATTTGTCTCTGACCGCTCGGTTCCATTCCAGCACCAGTCGGTTATCATAGGCATATCTGTTGGATACTCCGGTTGTAGTGTCTTTCATGCTGAAAGCAGCGATTTCAAATATATTAGCAGCAGTATCTATATAGTCATCTAAAAGCTTGTCGTCTTCCGGGTTGTACTCCGTGCCACCATTCTCCAGCTGAAAGATCATCGCATTCACATTGTCTAAAAACTTCTGCATGGCTTTGACGATCATCTTGACTTCTGCCATATCCATTTGCGGTTCAAATGCACCTGCTTCGTTGTCAGCCTCGACGCTTGGCTCTGCACCTCCAAGATGTTTGTTCATTTCTGTTCTTTGTGCGTTCTCAATTGCGTTTTTAAGAAGGTTGCCAATCATGTCCTGAATACTGCCCATGATATCGCCTTGTTGAGCTGATGGATCCATAGGTTCACGTTCCTTTCCAGTTAATTTATTTTGATAAGTTGCTTATTCTAAAACCAGTTTACCTACGAGAACAAAACGTCCGCTACTGGATGCCATTAAACTGCTTGGCGTGCAGGTGCACAGAAAGACCAAGCGATCATCGTAACTAACAGGCACATCGCTCTTAAACACGGAGCGACTGTTTAATTCAGAAATGTATTGTTCAAAGTCAGATTGGTCGCGAAAACTCATCGGCGGCACTTCATATGCTGAATCTACAATATACCCTGCAAACAGATGAATACTGTAGTCTGCCGTTGGTGTAAACAGATACATGCTGAAGTTTTGTTCATAATAGCTTTGGTTGACATAGTTAGCCAGAGAGCCGAACATGTCCCCCGAGGCCATATTATGCCCATAGATGAATATATTTTGCTCGGAAAAATCCGCCTGGTTACGGAAATCTAGAAAGATCGAACCGATTCTGTTGCTGGTTTTATCCGGTAGATGCCCAAGATAGTACTCGTTATCACTGCCCTTCATAACGGGATAGTTGATAACTGTTCCTGCAGACTGAAGCCAGGCTACTGTATCAGGATAATGCTGACAAACAGTTTCAAAGTCTATAAACGAGGTATACTCATCCTCTGCGGAAGATGGGGTCCCACCGCCTGTGGCTGGAGCAGTCACAGCCGGTCGTGGTTTGTAAGCTACGGGAGGTGCAGACTCGTAGAAGGACTGTCCCTGTCTGTTCGTATAAATCTCCAGGGCAAGGCCTGCAGCGAAAGCTACAATCAGAGCACAGCTTATCCCTAACAGCGCATACAAAACCCGAAGCTGCATTTTATTCTTATTGCGGTTTGTTTTTGGTCCCGCACCTTCCGCAGATGGACTAACTGACAAATGCATCGCCCCCATGGGAACTATATTTTACTCTAACAGTTCTCTTTCCTTCATTCTGCGGATAGATGATGCAACAGCCGCAGCCATGAAAGTCGCGAGAAGCAGCCCGCTGGCGAACATATCGATCATGTCGGCGACTCCAGTGTTAGGCATTCCGGTCAGCGGTGGAGGCGCTTCCGTAAACTCGATAAACTCCGGTGGCGTTAAGTCAGATAGAGGCACATCGGAGAAGTCGAACTCAATGGTGATATCCTGGTCCACCGTATCCGGCGGTGTTTCGATTTCATCGGGTTCGGAGGTCTCACCTTCAACGATGGCAGCCAGTGGCACATTGTCGGTGAACTCCATAAGCTCCTCCTGCTCCTGGGGTATCTCAGACACTTCGCCGGCGCTGGTCTCCACAGGATCAGAATCAGATGGTTCATCCTCGGTGGGATCAGTGTTCGTGGTAAAAGTGCCGTCGGCAGTCATGACTATTTCCGGTGCGTCTCCCTGATAGATGATCAGCTCCGGCGGAGCATCGCCTTCAAAGATTATCAGGGTAGGCGGATCTCCCTCGAAGGTAATCTGGCTAGGCACATTGCCCGTGAAAATCATCTGGGTTGGCGCATCTCCCTGGAAGGTGATCAACGTGGGAGCCTCACCCATGAAGGTTATC
>WRDA01000323.1 GCA_009783675.1 Symbiobacteriaceae bacterium
CATCAGGGCACAGACCAGAAGCAGAGCCTTGAACTTTTTGAACATTGAACATCCTCCTTAAAGTTGAGAGTTGAGAGTGGCTGGTGGTTAGTGGTTAGTGGTTAGTTACGTAGCGACAGCATTGCCGCCCTACAATGAGCACATTCTAATGAATAATGAGCAATGAATAATTAATAATGTAGGACGAAAGAGATACGATTGTTGCGCGTTTTTGCACACTCAGATCTCACAGATAAACACGGATTAGACGCATAATTACCTTAGCAGTTCCACCTCCACTTCGCTGTTCTCCCTTAGTCCCTCGGCGTTGGCAGGGATGGTTAACAGGGCATCGGCCTGAGCCAGGGTGCTGAGCAGGCCCGAGCCTCCCAGCAGGGGATGTGCGAGCCAGAGCCCTGGGATATTTTCAGCCTGGGATATGCGGCAGCGAATGTAGCTGATCATACCCCCAGGAGAAGGCAGATTGCGTGTCAGGCGAGCTTTTAGACGGGAACGGGTTGGCGTGCTGACGCTCTGCCAGCGTCCCAGAGTAGGTTCCACCAGCAACTGAAAGGTCAAAGCTGCCGTCACCGGGTTACCGGATAAGCCAAAGACAGGTATCTGAGCAACCAGTCCAAGCAGGGTTGGTTTGCCAGGCTTGATATTTAAGCCATGCACCAGGACCCCGGGAGACCCGCAGGCATCGATGGCGACTTTGGTAAAATCCTTGCCGCCTACCGAAGTTCCACCGGAGAAGATCACCAGGTCGTAGATCTGTAGAGACGCGGCGAGAGCCGCTTGCAGCTCATGAAGCTCATCAGGGAGGCAGGCCAAAAAATCGGCAGTTACTCCGATGCTCTGGCATAGCGCATGCAACATGCTGCCGTTGCTATCGTAGATCATTCCCGGTTGATACTCTTCCCCGGGGGAGAGCAGTTCATCGCCGGTGCTGAAGATGGCGACCCGGGGGCGGGTGAAGCAATCCAGCTGGCAGTAGCCTAGGGATGCACAAAGGCCAATGTCTGCCGCAGTGAGGATATGTCCAACGGTCAGGACTTCCTGATCCTGACGCAGATCCTCTCCTGGCTGAGTGGTGTTCTCTCCCGGAGCCACCGGGCGCTGAATCAGGAGCTGATCGCCTAATAATTCGGTGTATTCCAGCATCACCACTGCGTCTGCACCAGTTGGCAGCATGCCCCCAGTAGCGATCTGCATGGTTTCACCAGGCTGGAGTATGTGCTGGGGAGCCTCTCCCATCGCTATCTGACCACAAAGGGTGATCATCTGGGAGGCTGTTTCGGACGCGCCATAAGTGTCCGCTGCCTGTACGGCATAGCCATCCATGGTAGCGCGGGCGAAGGGAGGGATATGGCGGGGAGACCTGACAGGCTCAGCCAAAGCCATTCCCAGGGCGGCGCCAAGTTCCAGAGTAACTGTCTTCTCCTGAGGTCTCCAGCGGGAGTTTAACTCTTGTAAGGCTTCAGGCACAGTGATTAGGGTCAGCATCTCTTCACCAGCTTTCCTGTAATCTGAAGTAATATGTAACTAAACTCTGACGACTACTTTGCGGGCCAGGCTACCGATATCACGGAGCATGGCGCCCAAAGATACGGCTCGAAAGATCTCGTCCCTGCATTCAGAACGCCAGAGTGTGCCTGCCAGATAGGAGACAGGGGTGTCGGCAAAGACCAGGGGATACATGGGCGTGGAAGGCCCGATGATCCAGATTTCGCGTGCTTTCGTGCAGTAACCGAGGACTGTTTCGACGGTATCGTTAAGGAAGGCGCTGCCGGTGATCAGGACGAGATCGCACTGAGGCAGGAGGACAGGTTGCAGCTCTTCCGGTTCGATGCCAGGTCCCGGAGCACCTCTGTCGAAGATGATCAGGCGCTTGGCCTTCGCTCTGACAGTGCTGTTTAGAGCGTGAATGTTGCCAACCATGCCCACCGTATCACCGGGCAGGATGTTTACTGCTTCGCGAGCCTCGCTGACTTCAGTATCAGCAGGCATCTGGTAGTTAGCTGCCGCATTGAGGACGGCGAAACCTAGAGCCTTCCTTAGCGGATGAGAGCTATCCACAGCCCAGTGAGCTATCCTGCTGGCTTCGCTGCCAAGTACTTCACCCGATATGGGATAGAGCTCACTGCAGGTATGTAACTCCTCCAAGAGTAGCAGAGCACTGCCGAGCATGCCATCGTCCAGCTCTACGACGATCAGGGCAATGCCGAAGATTACATCCTTAACATATCGTCCAGCCAGCTGCGGCAGACAGGTCTCCAGAATCCTGGTGGTAAGTGACATCTCATCCTCCTTGTAGTGGCGACAGTGGTGAATGCCCCTTGAGCAATGCAAAAAGACCTCCGCAATACGTGCTGCAGAAGCCTGAAAAGTATAAACCGTCACAAATAAACCCTGGCATATTTTGGCATGCCTGGCGGTTTACTGCTATGGTCATCCCTTTCCAAGCGCGGGAGGCATGGCCGTTTCCAACCATACCCAGATCTGCAACCTTGGCCAAAGCTTTAGCATTGCAGATTCGGGAGACATTTGTGCCCGATCAGCAGAGTGATCAGCACATCTACAATTCCACACAGCTGAGCA
>WRDA01000324.1 GCA_009783675.1 Symbiobacteriaceae bacterium
GTGGAACCATGGACCATATTGACGATTTTCATGATTTTCCTCCTTAGTCTGTGTTAGAAATGCGTTTGGATAAGTTTCTAGGAAAGAAAATGTAAAAATATGTGGAAAATTATGTAAAACAGCATGTCAATACATTATAGGATCATATAAAACAATATTTCTGAACATCAAATTTTATTAAGTCAAAATACAAAGGTATTAGTGAAAACCGGACAGCATTGACAAAATACCTTTAGACTAATATAATAGGCTTGAAATATGACTACTGAAGGCTGGACGTGCCTAAGTTACAACTGCCATGATACATGACATCCGGTGCGTCTAAGAAAGGAGCGCCATGGCTACAGACATTAATATTCAGGTTGATTCTCCCGATGTCCTGCCTGAGGACGCCCTGCAGATCATCATCGCAAAAGATTTACTGACTGCCTGGGTCATCTTTCGCCTCTCCGAGCAGGAACTACAAGCCATCGACAGAGAAGAACTGAAGAGAGAGATCCTCTACCGCCTGCGACAGCAGAGAGTGTCCTTCGGACTGGATACTTCCGAGTTGGACGAAAACCTGGTGGGGGGTAAGCGTTATACCCTCGCCAAGGCTCTTTTACCGGTTCACGGCCAGAATGCAGTCATCAGGATGATCCCCAGGCCAGAGGCAAAGCCTGAGATTAATGATGATGGATCGGTAGATTATTATAATATCAGTCTGATGCAGCCTATAGCTGAAGGAGACTGGCTGGGGGAGAAGGAACCGGCGACCACCGGCAGCGATGGCATGGACATCACCGGCAAAACTCTCAGAGGTAATGATGGCAGTGATATGCCTTTTTCTTACGACAAGGAGTCGGTCGCGGAGATCGTGGAGGATGACTTGGTGGTGCTGCGTTCTCTGCGGGATGGTATGCTGCATTTTCAGGGAGATCAGGTCTTTATCCTCAGTCATCACTACTATGATGACATCGACTTTTCCACCGGTAATATCTACTTCGATGGTTCGGTGACCGTGAGGGGAACCGTTCAGGATGGCTTCATGGTGCGAGCCAGCGGGGATATTTCCATCCTTGGTGATATGGGCATCGGAGCAGTCAGCCTCATCGAGAGTACCGGAGGCTCCATCTTCATCAAAGGTGGTGTCGCCGGCTTGCTTAAGGCCGAAGTACGAGCCGCCCACAATATCTATACCAAGTTTGTTCTGGATTCAGCTCTGGAGTGCGGTGAAAAGATAAATATCGGTTTCTTCAGTCGCAATGCAATTCTGCGCGCCGAGGAGATAACAGTGGAATCCAGCAGGGGACGTATCCAGGGAGGTAAGGTTTTCGCAGGTATCCTGGTTACAGCCAATCAAATCGGTTCGGAGATGGAAGCAAGGACTGAACTGACCATCAGCGGCTTCGACCGGGAACAGCTATCCGAACGCTTTCTGTCCAGTACCGCAGAGAGGGACGAATGTCGTCGGGAGATCGCCAGGATTCAAAGCCTGATGTCCAATCTCGGTACTCGTCGCGATTTGGATGCCACCATGCGCAATCGCATGAAGATCAAGCTTCGGGACTCCCTGATGCAGATGCAGGCCAGGAATAAGATTCTGGAGAATACCCTCCGCAGCCTGCAGCGTTACCTGCGGATGCCCAACGACGGGGAGATTCGTATCCAGCGTATTAATCGCAACTGTGTGTTCACCCATAACGGCATTAGCTACGAAATATACGAGCGGCAATTTGGCAAGCGTTACTTATGCATCAACGGCGAGCTGGTCGAAAAGCAGATGTAGCTTTAAATTTAGTGGTTTATGTTTTCCAGCATCACCGCATAGATCGCCTGATGCACCCCGGTATACAAAGGCATTTCCCAACCATCTACGGTGTGGGTAAAGCTGCGGGTAGCTCCATCGATAAGGCCGGCGTCAGCCAGACGGTGCACCATCTCTTCCTCCAGATCGGCGGTATGCAGCAGCGGTCGCTGGGCGGCGATGGAGAGCAGAGCAGCCAGGGCGGCAGCCCCCCAGTTGGAGATACCCGCTACGATCAGATGATCGGCGGCGAAGGCAGCACATATATTCTCGCCATGGGGTACATGCTCTTTGGTGAAATCGGCGATCTTACCCATGCCGACCTCGTTTCCGCCATCTCCGATGGCACTGATACCGGCTCCCTGCTCCCTGGCCAGATACAACAGCAGATCGGTGTCGGGAACCAAGTCGGTAAAATCGACCCCGGACATGCTGTGATAGCGACCCTTGATGTTTTGCCCTGGTCGTTCAATAGCCACGACATGATCCGGAGCGAAGCGTGTCAGCAGGGTGTAGCTTAACAGTTCCTCATTACCCTTCTCAATAACGACCACCTGTGGCGTCTGTTTCCAGTGAAACAGCGCCACGATTTCCTTTAGAGCGGCTTCAGTGTACTTGTCGGTCACCAGACAGACCTCTTTGCCCAGCTGATCACAAGCAGAAGCCAGGCCGAGAGTGCCAGGAGGACCATCGGTCTCTCCGGTCTTGGCCGAAGCAATAAGAAAACCGGTGAGGAAGAGGATTCGTTTCGCCTGCCAAAGTGCATTAGCTGCATCAGCCAGATCAGTA
>WRDA01000325.1 GCA_009783675.1 Symbiobacteriaceae bacterium
ATACCACCTCCGGGACCACCTTTGCTCCAATCTCCTTCATAACCGCAGTAGAAGAGAGCCTTCTCCCTGTCCTCCTTACGCAGTTCATACATCCAGGCCAGCAGGGTGGTGTTGTCGTGGGTCCCGGTATAGACTACCCTGTTCTCCTCGTAACGATGGG
Organism: Symbiobacteriaceae bacterium; assembly: GCA_009783675.1. Classification (GTDB taxonomy): domain Bacteria; phylum Bacillota; class JAAYKD01; order JAAYKD01; family WRDA01; genus WRDA01. The sequence goes on from WRDA01000325.1 coordinate 161, forward strand.
GAAGGTGCCGCTCATCTCCCAGAAAGCCAAACTGCAGGACTCGGATGCCAGGGAAGCCAGTCTCTTCCAGGAGTGCCTCCACCTCTGGCCCGATGACACCGAGGTCTTCTGCGATCACCGGCAACTCGCCAAGCTCCTTGCGCATCGCCGCGAAGGGAGCAATGCCAGGGCCTTTGACCCAACTGCCCTCCCTGGCCGTTGGACAGTCAGCCGGAATACTCCAGAAACTCTCGAAACCACGAAAATGGTCGATCCGCACCAGATGGCAACGCTCCAGAGAGGCTCGCATCCGCTCAACCCACCACTTATAACCATCTTTGCGCAGATATGCCCAATTGTAGATGGGATTACCCCAGCGCTGACCATCAGAGTTGAAATAATCGGGTGGAGCGCCGGCGACGGCCGTGAAATTTCCCTTTGCATCGGTGGCAAACATCTCCCGATGACTCCACACTTCTGCGCTATCTTCGGAGACATAGATGGGGATGTCACCGATCAGGCGTATTCCCTTGCCGTCGGCATAGCTGCGCAGCTCCTGCCACTGGGCAGCGAAAACCCACTGCACGAAGCGATAGAAGGCGATGAGGCTGCGATGATCCCGTTTAACCCGTGCGATGGCGATTTCTGAGCAACTTCGCAGTTCGGGATCCGGCCACTCGAACCAGGGTTTTAAGTCGAACTGCTCCTTAATCGCCATATAGAGAGCATACTCATCCAGCCAGAAAGGATTATAACGAGCGACCTCCTCCCGCACCCTGTCAGGCAGGCGGGAGAAAGCCGCTCTCAGTAAGATCATCTGCTTGTCGTAGACCTGCTCATAATTAACGGCATGGGGCACCATACCGTCGCAACGCGCCGATACTTCTGCCTCATTGACCCAGCCTCGTTCCAGGAGCCACAGGGGGTCGATGAGCATAGGTTCTCCGGCGAAGGCGGAGACCGCCTTGTAGGGGGAATAGGAGGCTCCAAGATGCTCAGTGGGTAGAATCTGCCAGAGGGAGAAGCTTCCCTCGACTAACAGATCGATGAACTCACGAGCCTCCCTGCCGAGGACCCCGATACCAAAGGGCCCCGGAAGCATGGTCAGAGGCAGCAGGATCCCGGAGGAGCGAGTCTTAGTCCTCTGATCTTCAGCGGATTTGCTCATAAGAATGTCTCCTTCTACATCTGTTGCAGCGTCTGTTGATGCGGTAGTGAGTCTGATATTTAACGACCGGTATCCAACCTCCAGATATCCCTGGCGTAGCGACGAATCACCTCATCACTGGAGAAACGACCGGCATAGGCGATATTCATGGCCGACATCTGTCCCCAGCGAACAGTATCACGATAGAGCCTGTCGATCTCGCTCTGAGCATCCACATAGCCGGCGAAATCCTTGAGGACGAAGTATTCATCGCCATATGTAATTAAGGAATCGAAGATGCTGGGGAACTCGGCTTTACCGAGAACGCCCGGCTGGGTATTGATATACTCGTCGAAGATACGCCTGATGCGAGGATCCTCCTCGTAGATCTGCAGGCTGTGATAGCTCTGATTGCGATACAGTTCCAGCACTTCTGCTACCGTGAGGCCAAAGCGGACATAGTTTCCCTCGCCAACGGCTTCGAAGATCTCAATATTGGCGCCATCTAAAGTACCGATGGTGATCGCTCCGTTAAACATGAACTTCATATTGCCGGTGCCGGAAGCTTCCTTGCTTGCTGTGGAAATCTGTTCGCTGACATCGGAAGCCGGGAAAATATCTTCGGCTAAAGAGACGCGATAGTTCTCCAGGAAGACAACTTTGATCTGTTCGTGGATGCTTTCGTCATTGTTGATCTGGTCGGCGATGGCTGAGATGAACCTGATTGTCTCTTTAGCGAAGCGGTAGCCGGGAGCAGCTTTACCGCCGAAGATGAATGTGCGGGGAGCGATTTGCAGATTACGGTCATCCTTGAGACGATTGTAGAGTTCCAGAATATAGAGAGCCAGGAGGAGCTGACGTTTATAGGCATGGAAGCGCTTGACCTGGACGTCGAAGATCGAAGCAGGGTCCACCTGAATCTTCTTGTTGACCCTGATGATCTCCGCCAGCCTGATCTTATCCTCCCGCTTGATAGCTGCCAGGCGATCAAGGAAAGAGGCATCCCTGGTAAAGCCCTGTAGATCCAGTTCACGCAGCTGCATGGGAGAGGTGAGCCACTCGGTTCCTATGGCGTCGGTGATCAGATCCGAAAGGCTTGGGTTAGCTTTCTGCAACCAGCGTCTCTGGGTGACACCGTTAGTCATGTTCTTGAAGCGTTCGGGATAAATATCATAGAAATCATGGAAGAGTTCCGATTTTAGTATCTCGCTGTGGACCTCGGCGACACCGTTCACCGAATGGCTGCCAACGATGGCCAGGAAAGCCATGCGGATCTGATTGCCC
>WRDA01000326.1 GCA_009783675.1 Symbiobacteriaceae bacterium
ACGGCGACGGTTCGTGGTTTAGGTCTTGGTATCACTCTGGGGGCTCTGGCTCAGTTTGCTCGTAACCTGTTCGGTATCGAACGTGGTTACATGGCTGATTAGCGACAGGCTGAGGAAAGGAGGTTAAAGCATGTTGTATCAACGCATGATGTCTCTTGACATCCGTATTATTTACCTTATCACCACCATCGCCATCATGTTTCCCATGTTCATTCCTCTGGGCCTGCCGGTTGCTCCGGATCCACCAGCGGTAGAGCTGTATCGGGTCATCTCGGAACTCCCCGCCGGCACGCCGATCATCTACTCCTTCGATTTAGGTGCTTCGGGAACTACCGAATTGAAACCGGCTTCCATCGTCATGTTGGACCTCTCCCTGGAGAAGAAACATCGCCTGATTCTGATGGGTTGGAGTGCCGAGGGTCCCAACCTGATGAACGCCTGGTGCGGGTATCTCTTCGATAAGCATGGCGCCGTCTATGGCGAAGACTATATCAACATCGGCTTCGTCGCTTCTGCCTATTCCTGGCTGGAACTCTCCCGCATCGATATCCGCAACTCCTGGAATAATATCGACTATCTTGGTAAACCCCTGGATCAGTTTCCCATCATGGATGGTATCTATAAAGCCAGCGACATCACCGCGGTCTGCTCTATCGGTACCGGCGATCCCGGCTATACCCACTGGATGCAGCAGTGGTATGCCACCGGTGAGTGCGACATCATCCTGGCGGCTCAGCCCGGGGTCAACGTTCCCATTGCTCTGACTATGTATAACTCGGGGTTGATTAAGGGGTTATCCGGGGGCTTGGTGGGAGCGGCTACGTTGGAACTCTGCCATGGAGTCAAGGGTAGCGCCCACGGAAACTCCGATGCCCAGAGCTTTGGCCATTTGACCATCATCGTTTTCCTTATCATCGGTAACATCGGATATCTCGGCGCCAAGCGTGCCGGGGAAGTAAAGTAGGAGGTGAAGATATGGGAAACGAACTTTTCTTCTTCATGACCGAGGATGTTTCCAACTGGATAGCTGGCATCTTCACCTTGTTCATGTTCAGCCTTTTATATAAAGAAAACCCATTCTACAGGCTGGCGGAGCATGTTTATGTCGGAACTTCGGCGGCTCACGGTGTAATCGCCGCCTGGAACAACAACCTAAAGCCCCGGATTACCAACGACATTGCCCAGCAAGGGGAATGGTGGATGCTCCTGCCTATTGTCATGGGTTTGCTGATCTATTTCAATGTCTATCGTCCCTATGCCTGGTTGGCTCGGATGCCAATGGCTTACTGGATCGGTTATAATGCAGCCATTGGTCTCTCGGTACGCACCGTTATCCCCTGGTTTGTGGATGCCATGGCCAGCATGAAGCCTTTAGTGGTCTTCACCAACGGGGCCTTTAATGCCTTCGACAGTTTTTCGAATCTCTGTTTTATAATATCTATCCTGGGTACTATCGTCGTCTTCTTCTTTACTATTGAGCATACCGGAGTTCTGGGAACCGCCTCCAAAATCGGCCGCTATGGCATCATGCTGGGCTTGGGAGCTTCCTTTGGCAACACGGTTTCCTCCCGTATCTCCTTGCTCATCGGGCGGTTCGAGTTTCTGCTGCGCGATTGGCTAAAGTTGATCTAAGCGAACTGATGCCGGTATAAGCTGGCATAGAGCCCGTCTGCAGCCAATAGTTCCTCATGACTGCCCCGCTCGGTGATACCCTGGGGCGTTAGCACCACTATCTCGTCCGCTTTCTTAATCGTCGAGAGACGATGGGCGACGACGATGGTGGTGCGTCCTTTTGCCAGCTCCTCTAAGGCTTCCTGGATCAGCATCTCGGTGGCGTTATCCAAAGCGGAGGTGGCTTCATCAAGGATTAGGATGGAAGGGTTCTTCAGGAAGACTCTGGCGATGGCCAGGCGCTGTTTTTGCCCGCCGGAGAGCTTAACACCCCGCTCACCGATGAAGGTGCCATAGCCCTCGGGCAGGCTGCTAATATGGTCGTGAATCTTAGCCTGTTTGGCGGCAACGACGATCTCTTCTTCGCTGGCATCGAGGCGACCGTAGGCAATGTTCTCCCGAATGGTGCCGGTGAAGAGGAAGACGTCCTGAGCGACGATGCCGATATGGCTGCGCAGGGAATCCAGGGTAAACTCGCGGATATCGCGTCCGTCGATACAGATAGAACCGCTGGTAATATTGTAGAAGCGCGGCAGCAGGTGGCAGAGAGTGGTCTTGCCTCCCCCTGAGGGACCAACCAGAGCCGTGGTGCTGCCCTGAGGGATACTGAGGTTCAGATGGCTGATTACCTCCACCAACAGAGGGTTATCCGCATCCTCCTCTTCGCCGGGACCTGGCTTTTCGGTGTAACTGAAGGAAACATCCACGAATTCGATCTGACCCCTGACCTGAGGAACCGCTATGGCAGCGGCACTCTCTTCCTCGGCGTCAAGATCCATGATCTCCAGGACCCGCCTGAAACCGGTCATGCCGCTCTGCAGTCTTTCGAAGAAGCTCCAGAAGCTGTAGATGGGGTTTAAGAAGGTGTTGATGTAGAGGAGGAACATGGTGAAC
>WRDA01000327.1 GCA_009783675.1 Symbiobacteriaceae bacterium
CTCCATGGGCACCTGGTTCAGAGAATATATCTACATTCCTTTAGGGGGTAATCGCGTCTCCCAGGCGAAATGGGTGCGTAACATCGCCGTGGTTTGGTTCTGTACCGGTTTATGGCATGGCGCGGCTTGGAACTTTATTGCCTGGGGTATCTATTTCGGTATCCTCCTGGCCGTGGAGAAGCTGTACATCCTGGACTGGCTGCCTAAGATCCCCCGCTTCCTGCAGCATCTCTATACCCTGTTTATCGTCACGGTCAGCTTCGTCATCTTTCACCTGGAGAGCGTTCCGGGGATCGTCGGTCATCTGAAGGGGATGTTTGGGCTGGCGGCGGTTCCACTGCTTAACGCCGAATCCCTCTACTACCTGGACAGCTACAAAGTTGCCCTGTTGGTGGCTCTCATCGGGGCGACCCCTCTACCCAAGCAGTTGATCCAGATGGCTAAGGACAGTATACATCTGGAGAAGGTCATGGCTGTCCTGCAGCCTCTCTGCGTCGTCTCCCTGATGTTCGTGGTCACCGCCTACCTGGTGGATGCCTCGTCGAACCCCTTCCTCTACTTTCGCTTTTAAGGAGGTGGCTGCATGACTAAGCGCAATCAGCAACTGGCAGTAGCCATCGGATTTCTGCTCTTCATCTACGCCTCTCTGTTGCTCAACCTCGCTAAATCACCAGTGGAGCTCTCCTTTGCCGAACGCAGGAAGTTGGCACAGTTTCCGGAGTTCAGCACAAAGACACTGCTGGATGCCAGTTTCATGAAAGGTTTCGATGACTACGCTATCGATCAGATAGCCTTTCGCGATGATTGGCGCAGGTTAAAGGCTCTCTTCGACCTGAATATCTTTCATAAGTCGGATAGTAACGCCATCTTCGTAGTCGGCGATATGGTCTTTAAGACAGAGTATCCCCTGGTGGAAAGCAGCATCAGGCGCCTGTGCAACATCATCAACTATTGCGACGAGGAGTATCTTGAGGGCCTGCAGGTCTATTACACCCTCATACCAGACAAAAATTATTATCTGCAGGAGGATAATCACCTGCTCTTGGACTATGCCTTCATGTCCGATCTGGTGCGTCAGCGCCTGCGGGATAATATAACCTGCATCGATATGTTTGAGGCTCTTTCTCTGGACAGCTACTATCTTACCGATTCTCACTGGAAGCAGGAGAAGCTTGCCGGGGTTCTGGCAACTCTGGCGGCTGGTCTGGGTACCGAAATACCCTTTATGCCAGAAAGTTATGATGCCCATAGCTTCTACCCCTTTTACGGGGTTTATTATGGGCAATCCGCGCTAAATGTTACTCCGGATGAGATCGTCTACTTCAGCAATGACGTCATCGATGATGCTCAGGTCCTCAATCTGGAAAAGCCTGGCCAGAGTTATCACATCTACGATGAGACAGCCCTGGGGGGTATGGATTCCTATAATCTCTTTATGATGGGTCCGGCAGCGGTGGTCACGGTCAGCAACCCCGCGGTCACTACCGGTAAGGGGCTGGTCATCTTTCGGGACTCCTACGCTTCTTCCCTGGCGCCCCTCCTGCTGGCTGGTTACGACAGCATCACCCTCATCGATCTGCGCTATATCCGTCCCGATCTCCTGGGGATCCCTGAACTGGTGGGAGAGTATGTGGATTTTCAGGACAAGGACGTGCTGTTTATGTTCTCTTCAACCCTCTTCAATAACAGCGACAGCGTCCAGAGCGCTCCCAGCCGGGAGTTTGTCTCTCCCTTCGTCGCCAGATCCCGGGTGAAATAAAAAACTTAAGCCTGTTGGGCCTTGAACTGTCTGAGGCGCAGGTAGCAGATGCCCGCCTGGAATATCCAGGAGAAGGCTTCGGCATAAGCGACAACCATATTGCCGAAAAGAGGCGCCAGGAGGTAGGAGAAGCCTATGCGAACACCCAGAGCGCCGATGGTGGCATAGGCCACGAAGCGAACATCGCCCATACCCTGCAGATAACCACTTAGACTGGAGAGTAGTCCGTAAAGGGGATAGAAGACCGCCAAACGCAGCAGGACACCCTGCCCGATAGCCACTGTCTCCGCCGCCATCCCGAAGAGGGAGAGCAGGGCGTTGCCTGCCAGGGTGACCACCAGGGTGATCCCCAGAGCGACACCACAGGCCAGCTTAATACAGATGATTAATCCTTCGTTGGCGCGGTTTTCTTTAGCCGCGCCTTTGTTTTGGGCTGCGAAGGTGGAGATTGCCGCTCCCAGCCCGCTGACCGGCAGCAGGCCGATGGAATCGATGCGGTAAGCCGTGGTGATCGCCGCAACAGTCTGGGAGCCGAAAGAGTTCATCACCTGCTGCAGCATCATGTTGCCAAGGGAACGCACCGCCGCCTGGGCTGCCGTGGGCAAGCTCAGCTTCAGGCTGCTGGCCAGGGTTGCGGAATCGAAAATACCGGCAGACAGCTGGAAGCGCAGGGAGGCATGCCTGCTTCTGGTATAGATCATGATAAAGACGGTCATCAGTACCTGGGAGATCACTGTGGCACAGGCGGCGCCCTCCACTCCATAACCCAATCTGGCGATGAAGAAGTAGACCA
>WRDA01000328.1 GCA_009783675.1 Symbiobacteriaceae bacterium
CTGAGTGAGATATGCGAATTTATCGCTTAATCCCAGTAACTTTTAGAATTTCCTTGACAGTACATTACGTAATTTACGTAATGGCTACATGTAAAACCACCTTTGCAAAACCATTAGAGAAATCCTGGAGAGAACCTTGATATTCATGGTTTTTCGTACTTTACCTTGGTAATTATCAGAAACAGGCTTGCTTCCTGAACTTCAACTATTTCATAGGGGTAGCCCGTTGATCGTCCTATATCTGTAAATTGCTCCGGAGTGTGTGACAGTGATTGAAAGCCGTCTTTGCACACGATGATACCGTCCCTGCTCTGTTTTGGGTCGATTTCTCCCAGCAGCCCCTTGTCCGCTTGTTCTATGAACCATGCCAGGCGATGCTGCCAAAACTTTTCGCTGTATGTACTGATTATAACGCTTCCTCCCGGGACAAGCAGGGAGAGCATCATGCCGATGAAGCTTAAAGGCTCTGCTTTCATGGCTGACAGACCATTTTGCAGGCACAAGACCATGTTGAAGGCTGAGTCAAAGCTCTCCGCCGTTATCTGATGCGCATCCATAGTGAGCAGATCGGCATTGTGTGCTTCCCTCAGATACTCTTGGCCCCAGGCAACATTATCCTCCGAGATATCTATGCCAGTGATACGTCCGCAGTAGGGAGAAAGCTCCCTCATGATGCGACCATATCCCGCTCCCAGCTCCAGGATTCGCTCTGTACCGCTTAGCCTACCTCTGACAAAGGCTATTTCGGAATCGAGATATTCTCGAACAGCCGGCAGCTGTGTCTGGTAGACATCCTGCAGGCGATAGGCGTTAAGATTATTTGCATAGTAGTTCATCTGCTAAATAGAGACTGCTTATTCTTCAGGATCTATAAGTGCCTCGCTCGGTATATCGCCTATATATAAGGTTTTACCTAGCGGTGCAAGAACCTTTAGAAATGTATCCAATTGTGGGCTGGTGTGACCCTTCTCCATTCGTGCTATCACCGGTTGGCTAACACCACTGAGCTCTTCAAGTTTCTTCTGGGAAATGCCCTGCTCTGCTCTTGCTTTAATGAGTTCAACCATCATCGCTACTCGAAGGCTCGATGCAGCACGTTCCTCCGGGGTTAGCAAAGTCTCCCGGACTTCCTCCCAGGTGTGCCCATTCGGATCAATTGTTTTTACTGTCACTACTATCGCTCCTTTTTCGGTAGTCGCTTAAGTTTCGCTTTGCCTGATCAATTTCTCTTCGTGGAGTGATGCGCGACTTTTTTGCAAAGTGGTGTAGAATAAGAACGCGTTGTCCATCCCATGTCGCGAACAATATGCGGTCGTATAACGGCCTAAGCTCCCATATTTCACCCTCGATATGCTTCACATAAGGAACACCTGCCATTGTCCCCAGTTGTCTCAGAATTTCCAAGCAATCATAAATTTTCACCAACTTGACACGACTGTCTTTGTCTGATCGTTTGTCGAGACTCCTGAGGTAATCTAGAAACGCTTCCTTGCCACGTCTATCACGATAGAATATCAGTGTGTACAATTTCCATCCTCCACTCCTACCATATAATAACTTTAGAGTTATTATATGTCAAGTTTATCTTCATCGTTATGCTGAAAACTTTCTATGGGAATAACAAGTGAACCCATTGCATATTTTGGCTAGCATGATCTTAGTTGGAGATTCCAAGTCCTCCGAATCGTGAAGCTGCGCCTGCTCTGCCAGGATCTACCCCTGATGCCTCAAACGAAACTGTGTATACGGATAGAAAGGCTGGTCAGGGTCGTCGGGACGAATCCCGATTAGCCCGCCGCTGTCCATGAACATAACCTCGCCATCACATATTGCTTTCCACTCGAACACGATAAAACCCATGAAGCGCTCCTGCAAGGCTATGGTCTCACCTGTTTTCACCCTGTCGCCTACTCGTTTCATCAGCAGGATGTCGTTTTCTTCACCTTCCAGGGCAGGGAGTTTAAGCAAGCGCAGCCTTTCTTCGCGTTCACGAGAGATCAACTCGTTATTAGGACGTTGCAAATGGTCGATGCTTAGATGACGTAAAGCAACCTTACGGCTGTAAAGCAGCTGATTCACCGTTGCTGCGATACTTGTGCCCACAGGGTATATCAACGCCAGCATCATTATGAGCATAGTAATTATCCCGGCAAACAGCGATATTTTGATCATCGCGATGCTCTCGGCATCTGCGAACCAGATGATGTACCTGCTAAGGAAAGATATGCCGATAAACCCCATGGACAAACCTAAAACTCCAGCCAAACCATATTCCAGAGAGAACATGGTGATCATCTGCCGTCGGTTAGAGCCCTGCGATTTCAGCGAAGCATATTCACCACGACGATCCAGGTAGGTCATCATAGCGATGGTGGTGATAGCGACGAAGGCAAATAAAGAAACTTGCATATATAGGCCATAACCAGGGCGATAGACGCTCTCCAGCAGATCAGCGCTCCGTATCTCCGGGGTAGAAGCAGAGATGAATCTCGCCTTAGGGTATACTGGTTGCAGCCATTCCTGAAGGCGAGCGGGCGTCACAGTACGCA
>WRDA01000329.1 GCA_009783675.1 Symbiobacteriaceae bacterium
CCATGCATTGTCGCATGCTCTCATTCGCAGGAGGGGTAATGGTCAGTATCGTCTGCTTCGGCCTGATTCCGGAATCCCTGCATTTGGCGGGTATACAGATGACCATCCTCGGACTGGTTTTAGGCGTATTGATTTTAATGCCTTTAAACCGCATCGTGGACAAATTGACTGCGGGCGGAGAGAAGAGCAGCGAAGTCCATCAGACAGTGGAGGAACTTCTCCATGCCGATGGCGTCATCCATAACAGTCAGGCTCTGCTGCGTTCCGGCATCATCATGATCGTTGCCATCGCCCTGCATAATATGCCAGAAGGTATCGCCATCGGCGCGGGAGGAAGCCATGATAGTCAACTCGGCATGATGATGGCTTTGATGATCGGTTTGCACAACATCCCGGAAGGCTTGGCGATTACAGCACCTTTGATCATCGGCGGTGTACCCCGCACCAGAGCCGTCCTGATCACCGCCCTCTCAGGCACCCCCACCCTCATCGGCTGCCTGATCGGGATGCTGATCGGCACTATCTCCGATGCTGCCATCGCCCTCTCTCTGGCTTCGGCAGGAGGAGCTATGCTCTATGTTGTCTTCGGGGAAATCATCCCCCAGTCGGTGGTCATGACCCGTAGCCGTTCGGTCACTATGTCCACTCTGGTGGGCATCCTGGTAGGATTCATGATCGCCGTGATGTGACAGCAAGGATTACCACCATGGTATCACGAACCTAAGGATGGAGATAAAGATAAGGTTCTTACAATGGAGGTATTTTATGCATCCGGATTATGCTCACAGACAGTATATTCTCTTCGATCTCGATGGCACCATCAGTGACCCTAAAGTAGGCATTACCAAATCTTTGCAATATGCTCTTAAGTACTATGGGATCGTCAGAGACGATCTGGACAGTTTATCGGTCTACATCGGTCCACCTTTACAGAGTTCAGTCAGGGAGCTCCTGGGTTTCGAGGGCGAGCAAGCCAAAGAAGCGATCGCCAAGTACCGAGAGTATTACCAACCCTACGGCATCTACGAAAACACCCTCTATCCCGGCGTCGCCGCTTTCCTGCAGCTCTGCTGTCAGGAAGGGAAGAAGCTTATTTTGGCAACTTCTAAAGCCGAACCTTACGCCCGACAGATTATGGAATACTGGGGTCTGGATGGCTACTTCACATTCATCGCCGGGAGTGAGATGCACGGCGGTCGTACCGAGAAGCATGAAGTCATCGCTTATGCCCTGGAGAGTTGCGGGATAACGGCCGATCAAGCTGTCATGATAGGGGATCGTCAACACGATATCCTGGGAGCCAGAAAGAACGGTATCCCCTGTATCTCAATACTTTATGGCTACGGCGATCGGGAAGAGTTCATCGCAGCGGAGGCAGACCTTATCGTCGATACCGTCGCCGATCTGCAGCAGATTCTCCTTGGCAATGCTGTCTTTCGTAACAGGGAACAGCCTCTTGGCTTAGTCGTAAATCGGATGATCGCCCATGAACAAAACGATACCCAGCGCATCGTTCATGCCTTGAAAATGCATGGCTATGCTCTGGGTATTGCCGCAGGAGAAGGTATTACCGGTCGCCAGCTGCAACTTCTGCAGGCAGCAGCTATCCTGCACGATGTGGGTATCAACGAGGCTAAGCGGCGTTTCGCCACGGTCACCCCTAAGCTCCAGGAAGAACAGGGAGCGATCCTGGCTGGACGTTTCCTGCGTCAGCTTAACTGGGACGAAGACCTCATCGCAGAGATCTGTTTCCTGGTGGGTAATCACCATTCCTACGAAGTAGACGGTGGACCACTGTTGCAGATCATCTTCGAGGCTGATTATCTGGTGAACTATCAGGAGAGATTACAAAGGGAAGGGGTTCAGCAGAACCAGCCATCTCCAGAGGAGATACAGAAACGTTTTCGGACAGAAAGCGGTCGTCGCCTCTTCGCCACTATGCATCCGTGACCAGATAATGTTTCACGTGAAACATCTATAGCAAGTTCTTATCCACAAGTAATCACCATAAGATCTATTGAGACTTAAGCCCCAGGTGTTTCACGTGAAACATTTTAGTCCTTCCCAAGATACTCACCCGGAGGTGTATATGACCCAATCTTCTTTACGCAAACTCGTCTCCTGGCTGAAGGATCTGCCTTCTCGACCCAGCGAACGCGCTACACGTTTATGTCTCCTCGATGCTCTGGGTTGCATTCTCTATGGAGCTTCTCTGGAGGAAGGGCGTAAGATCATCGCCGCCATATCTGCCTTCGGAGCGGGGGAAGTTCCTCTCCCAGGCAGCGAAACTCGCTTGACCCCTGATTCCGCCGCTCTGGCTATGGGTGCCCTTTGCCATCTGCGGGAACTAGACGATGTGCATGTCAGCATTCTCCACCCTGGCGCGGTCATCGTTCCTGCTGCCTGGTGTGCAGCCTATGCCCAGGATCTAACCCTCGCCGAGTTACTCGAGGCTATCTTCTACGGCTACGAAGCAGCTGCACGTATTTCCCGGGGAATAAATTACCTGCAGCACAGGGAGATGGGTTGGCATGGCACCGCCAC
>WRDA01000330.1 GCA_009783675.1 Symbiobacteriaceae bacterium
GCTTGCACCAGTTGATCCCTCTCCACCAGGTTAGGGATCATCACCTGGGAAGCAGGGTGATAGAAAGTATCGCCCAGGGAACGAAGGAAATAATAGAGCATCACCAGCCAGATGGGTGGTAGAGCTTGCATCATGGCTACTCCCATAATCAGGGCCAGACAGCAGCGCAGACTGTCGATAAGCTGCATGGCCCGGCGCTTTAGGACCCTATCCAGGATAACCCCGGCGAAGGGAGAGATGAACAGGGTAGGGATGTAGACCACGATGAAGCTGAAGCTGGCAGTACTGGTGGAACCTGTTATCTCCATCAGCAGCCACATGACCGCCAGAGATGCCATCATATGCCCGGTGTTAGCCACCAGCTTGCCGAGCATATAAGTCATGAAGTTCCTATTGGTCCAGACCGAGGCCACCTTGGGTTCGCTTTCCACCATCAGCCTTCTTTCCTGGTTTGTTCTTAAAGATAAGGTGCCGTCACCGAGCGTTTTGCTTCCTGCATCAGAACAGGCGGACCGGCAAAGATCACCTCACCGCCTTCGCTGCCACCGCCGGGACCCAGTTCGATCACCCAATCACAGGCTCTGATTACTTGAGTATTATGTTCGACGACGATAACCGTATTGCCTTCGTCAACGATGCGGTGCAGCAGCTTAAGGAAGCCCTCGGTGTCGACGGGATGCAGGCCTGTGGTCGGTTCATCCATCAGGTAGAGATTGCTTTTACCTTTAGCTTTCAGCAGCTCTGTGGCCAGTTTCAGCCGTTGTCCTTCCCCTCCCGAGAGGGTGGTCATCGTCTGCCCAAGTTCCAGATAAGCCAAACCCACATCCTGCAGGAGATCCAGTACTCTGGTAATCTTCCTCTGCCCGGCGAAAAGCTCCCTGGCTTCTTCGACGCTTAGCTGCAGTACTTCCTTAATAGACAGACCTTGATACTTCACCCCCAGGACCTGTTCGTTGAACTGCTTACCACCACATTCAGGGCAAGTGACCTCGATATCGGTAAAGAACATCATGTTGCTGGTGACTACCCCAAGACCCTCGCAATGCTCGCAACGACCGCCGGGAGAGTTGAAGGAGAAATGTTTAGCTGATAGTCCCTGAGCGCCAGCCTCGGGGAGGGCGCCGAAGATTTTGCGAATCTCCCCATAGATATCGCAGTAGGTAGCGACGTTGGACCGCTTCATGCGGGTCACTGCCGCCTGCTCGATGGTGATAACCTCGTTAAACTTTTCCAGGCCCGTAATCTCGCTGCCAGGGAGAGCCAGAGTCTCGAAGACCAGAGTTGACTTCCCCGAACCGGAAACCCCTGCGACAGCGGTAAGGGTGCCAAGGGGAAAATCCACATCGATATGTCTGAGGTTGTAGAGAGAGGCGTCCCGGATGGAGATGCTGCTCTGGGATACTCGACGGGGTTCACTAAGAGCGGGTTTTGGCAGCTTAAGCCAGGCGCCGGTGACGGAACTCTCCTGTTGCAACAGCTCCTCGTAACTGCCTTCGCCGACGATCTCCCCACCGCGTTTGCCAGCTCCCGGACCGATGTCGACGATATGGTCTGCCGCCTGCATAATCTGGGGATCGTGTTCGATGACTATCACCGTATTGCCCTTATCCCGCAGGCGCTGCAGGATGCTGATCATCCCTTCGGTATCCCTGGGATGCAGACCCACAGTTGGTTCGTCGAGGATGAAGATCAGGCCGGTCATCTCCGAAGCCAGCAGAGCAGCCAGTTTTATCCGCTGAGCCTCTCCCCCGGAGAGGGTAATCGCTTGTCGGTCCAGAGTCAGATAGCTTAACCCCACCGCCTGTAACCGTTCGATCTTGGTCTGCAGGTCCAGCAGATAAGGAGCAACCAGAGCCTGTTCCCGCTGACTGAGTTGTTCCAGTCCGTTAACCCAGTCGGCCAGATCGATCAGGGATAAGCTGGACAGCTCTGGCAGGCGCGTCCCGGCAACAGTAACCTGTCGACTGAGTGTACTTAGCCTCTCTCCCTGACATTCCTGGCAGGGACGGGCATCGAAGAAGGCTTCGAGACGCTGAGGCAGCCCGCCTTGATCTGTGGAACGCCTCCTAAGGAGTGGGGCGACTCCCTCGAACCTACCCCCGGTGATGGTCTTCGGTAGCTTTAGCTGGGGAAAAGCGGCTGCTATCTGCGGAGATTCAACCCCTTCGTACAGAAGTTCTTTTTGCAACTGGTTAAAGCTATTTACAGGAAGCCCTTCCACCTTGCCTAACCCATAGTACTCCAGAGCTGCGTAATAGGAGCGCCCGTAGTACTCCCTGAAGGCAGCATCCCAGATGCGCAAGGCTCCTTCTTCGATACTCAGGGTTTCGTCTACCGCCCTGGCTATGTTTAAGACCATCTCTTTGCCAAGGCCGGAACAAGTGGGGCAGGCTCCCTCCCTGGTATTGTAGGAAAAATGGGTCCTCGTGAGCTTGGTCATCCGCTGACCACAGCTGCTGCAGTACATATAGACTAAAAACTCGCCATCGATCTTTTCGGTCTCTTCCCTGCATTCTGCCGAGGAGA
>WRDA01000331.1 GCA_009783675.1 Symbiobacteriaceae bacterium
CATGGCCATCTGGTAAGCTCCGGACGAAGGAATCGCCAGAATCTCTCCTGGTGAGACCCTGGGTAAAGCGACCTCGGAGATGAGGGTGTCCGTCTCACAACTCATACCGCTGACGGTGTAGGTGGTATCCGCTGCCTCATCCAGACGCAGGGGCAGAACCGCATCGTAGACTGCGCCATAAAGCAAGGGTCTGGGATTATCGTAGAGTCCACCATCGATGATCAGATAGTTACTGTGAACGATACCGCTCTGAGGCAGACCGGTCAGATCAAGTATCGCCGCAGCCAGATCTGAAGTGGCTGTCAGCGGGTCCTTCAACCAGGGTACCGTCTTGACCGCTGCCACACGATAGATTGCCACCGCAGCCTCGGCAACCAGAGAACGGCCAAGTTCCAGGGAGAGCCGGGGCAGAGGCAAGGAAAGCTCCGCACAACATTTCTTCACCTGAGTCGTGATCTCCCTGATGAAACTGCCTATGTTGACAGTCGTTCCCGGCTGTCCTTCCCGGTAGTGAACGCCGAAACCCCCACCCAGATTGATTCCTGTGAGAGCAGCGCCCGTTTCATTGGCTTTCTGTAACACGGAGAGCAGTATCTTATCGGTTACAGCGTAAATATTCGTGTTGCCAAGCTGAGATCCCACATGACAATGGAGGCCGATAAGGTCGACAGAGCTCATGTTCCTGGCGGCCGCAATGGCACGATAAACCGAGCCATCGATCAGGGAGATGCCAAACTTGGTGTTCCCCGCCGTGGTAACCGGATGAGTGCTATCTCCGGTAACACCGGGATTGAGCCGCAGGTAACACCTGGCTATACGGTTCATGCCCAGAGCCACGAGAGCCACCTGCTCCATATCGGCCAGGGAGTCTAAGACGATGGTCGCATCTTCGGCGATACCCAACTCCAGATATGACCTGGGTTTAACGACACCATGCAGGAGAATCTCCGAACCTGGGATTCCGGCTCGCAGGGCGGTGAGTAACTCCCCTTCACTGGCGACATCTATCCCCAAGCCTTCTGAGGCGAAGAGACGCTCCAGAGCTGTGTTCGGGAAGGCTTTACTGGCGTAATAGACTCTCAGCCCCGGGTAATCCTCACTGACAGCACTGATCTCACGACAACGCGCACGCAGAGTCGCTTCATCGTAGACGTACAGCGGGCTCCCGTAGGTTGCGACCAACTCCTCGGCGCTGAGGCCTCCGATATGGAGCACCCCTTCGATGTTGGCGATGCCGTCATGAAAGCGCATCTCATTACTCCTCGTCTTCGAAAAATATCCCTGCAGACCTGGCAACTCTCTATGCCTCGCCTGCAGGGAAAAGGTAACAATGGCGGTATTATACACGCTACTGCGCGGTACGGTCGGGAGAAAATGAGTGGCTCCCGCCCAGGGGGGTGGGGAGTTAGAGTCCCCATCATAAATCACGCTTGCTGAAACATGCGAGGGGTTCACTTGATATCCCCGAAGCAGGTTTTAACTAAAGCGGTAGCTGGTTTGTCTCCATACGCAGAAGCTGCTTTCCTTCCGGACAGGCAATGCCCGCCGCAGCGAAGGCTGCTCCCGCCTGCTCCAGCAACTGGTAGTAGACCTGCCAGTAGAGTTTGCTCTCCACCCAGAGACGACCTATGACCTGCACGGTATCGCTGCCAAGAACACTTAAGTAGACAGTAGGTTCCGGTTCTTTCAGCACCTGGGGATGAGCGGCAAAGAGTTCGCCAAGAACCTGACGAACTTTCGCCAAGTCCTCGCTGACAGCTACTTCTGCCACAATCTCCAGACGCCGCTCCTTAAAAGCAGTATAGTTGATGATCTTACCCTTAGCTGCCTGGCTGTTGGAAATGTAGATCCGCTTGCGATCAGGAGTCGCCAGGGTGATGCGCAACAGGTCCATGTCCTCAACGGTGCCTGCCATGCCATCGATCTCCACGAAATCGGTAATCTGGAAAGGTCTGGTGAAGAGGAGCACGACACCTTGAGCCAGATTGCCAAGAGAATCCTGCATCGCCAGGCCTAAAGCCAGTCCGACAGCACCCAGAGCGGTGATGATCGAGGTCACCGAGACATCCAGCATATCCAAACAGGAGATGAAGAGCAGGGTGCGCGCGGCGATGCCACAGACCGAGATGAGGAAGGCGCGCAGGATAGCGTCAGGCACCCGCTTCTGCATCAGTCGGCCGAACCCGCCCAATAACAAGCTGATGATGATCCAACCGATGACGAAGACCAGTAGAGCCTGACCTCCTTTAAGGAGCATGGCTTCGATGTAAGATGATGGTTCGGGAGAAGTGAAGAGGGATGTTACTGTTTCGATTGCAATGATCATGGATTACCTCCCCAACCTTTGCCAGGATGGCTTTAGTTATGATTTCGGGGGTACGCGTACCCCCTTGAATGCTTACAGCATGGACATTTCGTTCTGGGATAGGATCTTGAAGGGATCGAGGAGCATGATGACCTTGCCCTTAGCTTTACCTATACCGGTGAGATACTCCAGGGTCAGGCCGGCATCTGCGG
>WRDA01000332.1 GCA_009783675.1 Symbiobacteriaceae bacterium
CCTATCTCTGGGCGACAGAGATTGGTACGTGGAAAACTTATGGGTCCTTGGTGTGATGATGGTTGCCATCTACTTCTGCGCCGGGATCGCCTACTACCTGCGCTCCTACCTTACGGCCCAGGCCAGTGAAAATATTGCCCTTTCGGTTCGGGATCGCCTCTACGATCATCTGCAGCGTTGGAGTTTCGAGCAGCATGTATCCGCAGAGACCGGCGATCTTATACAGCGCTGTACTTCCGACTTGGAGACTATGCGGCGCTTTCTCTCCGGGCAGCTTATCGATGCCACCAGGACCTTGCTGCTGATGCTACTCTCTCTATCGGTCCTGCTGCCGATTAACCCCATGCTGACCCTCAGTTCCATCTGCCTGATGCCCTTCGTCTTCGGCTTCTCGGCTATCTTCTTCCGACGCATTCGCGGCGCCTTCAAGGAAGTTGACGAGTGCGAGGGAGAGCTTTCCACCACTATACAGGAGAGCCTGACTGGAGTCCGGGTGGTACGTGCCTTCGGGCGACAGCATTTCGAGCTGGAGAAGTTCGCCGAGAAGAACAGGACCTTCCGCAGCCTGGTCGTCAAGCTGCTGAACATCAACGCCGCCTTCTGGTCCACCTCCGATGTCTTTTGTGCCTTGCAGATCGTCCTGGCCTCCGGCTGTGCAGCTTACGTCGCTGCTACCGGGGAGCTTAGCGTCGGCTCCTTCCTGATCTTCATGATGTATACCCGCCGTATGGTCTGGCCGGTACGCCACCTGGGCAGGATCATCTCCGATCTTGGCAGGGTGACAGTAGCCATCGATCGCATCGGTGAGATCCTCCACTCCCCTCAGGAGAATTACGACGAGGACAAAGCTACCCCCCATCTTAACGGCGATATCTGCTTCGAAGATGTCAGCTTCGCCTATGACGGTGGCAAACAGGTGCTGGATAACATCTCCTTCACCGTTCCCGGAGGCAAGACCGTAGCCATCCTTGGTGCCACCGGCTCGGGTAAGTCCAGCATGATGCTCCTCCTTCAACGCCTCTACGATGTGGATTCCGGAGCCATCTCCATCGGAGGCATGGATATCCGGGAGATGAGCAAAAAGCATCTGCGCCAGCGGGTGGGCATCGTCCTGCAGGAACCTTTCCTCTATTCTCGCTCCATCGAGGAGAATATCGGCATCGCCGCTCCCAAACCGGGATCGGAGTTCGTTCATCTGGCGGCTCAGACGGCCCAGGCCCATAAGTTCATCACCGAATTCGATAAAGGCTACGACACCATCGTTGGCGAACGGGGCGTCACCCTCTCCGGGGGACAGAAGCAGCGCGTAGCCATCGCCCGCACCCTGATGAAAGATAACGACATCCTTATTTTCGACGATTCGCTCTCTGCCGTGGACACCGAGACCGATGCCGCCATCCGCGCGGAACTGAAGGAGCATCGCCAGGGCGTTACCACCTTCATCATCTCGCACCGTGTGACCACCCTCCAGGAAGCCGATTTCATCCTGGTCTTCGAGAAAGGGAAGATCACTGCCAGCGGAACTCACCAGGAACTCATCGCCACTGAAGGCCTCTACCAGCGCATCTACAACATCCAAACGGCTCTGGAAACGGAGCTCGAGGAAGTTTCAACTTAACCGGAGGTTATATGTATTTTCAGGAAGAACAAGATTACACTAAACAGTTCGATCCGCAGCTTTGGCGGCGGGTGCTCTCCCTGGCCTACCCTTACCGCTTTCAGCTACTGACCATCGTCAGTTGCATGGTGGTCTCGGCAGCCATCGACGTCGGACTGACTTATATCAACCGCATACTCATCGACAATCATGTGGCACCCCGCACTGCGGAAGGCTTGCCTCTCTTCATCATCGGCTGGATCTCCCTCATCGTCATCCAGGCCGTCTCCGTCTACACCTTCATCCGCGCCGCCGGCAGGGTGGAAGCCGGGGTCACCCACGACATCCGCGCCAGAGGCTTTCGTCGCCTGCAGGAACTCTCCTTCTCCTTCTATGACACTACCTCGGTGGGTTTCCTGATGGCTCGCATGTCCGGTGATGCTCAACGCATGGGAGATACGATCGGCTGGGTGCTGGTAGACCTCTTCTGGGGGACCAGCTACATCATCTTCACCGCCGCCACCATGCTCTTTTTAGATACCCGCCTGGCCTTGATCGCCCTCTCGGTCATTCCCTTTCTGGCCATCATCTCCATCTACTTTCAGCGCATCATCCTGGCCAGTTACCGTATCGTGCGCAAGACCAACTCCCGGATCACCGCTTCCTTCAACGAAGGGATCATGGGCGGACGCACCACCAAGACTCTGGTACGAGAAGAGCGCAACCTGGCGGAGTTCCAGGGCCTAACCTCGGAGATGCGTCGTTCCTCGGTGCGTGCAGCCAACTTTTCAGCACTCTTCTTTCCCGTGGTCAATACCCTGGGTGCGGTTGGCGCAGCACTGGCTTTGACTACCGGTGGCCGCTACGTAGCCATGGGTGCTCTCTCCATCGGTACCCTGATCATCTTCGTA
>WRDA01000333.1 GCA_009783675.1 Symbiobacteriaceae bacterium
AAATCCTAAATCCTAAAATGGAGGTTCTTATGCGGCTTTATGGCAGTTATTTTCTAATGAATCTTAAGAGCCAGATGCAGTACAAGGTTGCCTTCTTCTTAGTAACCTCTGGTACTTTCCTTGCCTCTTTCGGAACATTGCTCGGGGTCTGGATTATATTCGATCGCTTTGAGGTGGTGGAAGGCTTCACTTTCGCCGAGGTTCTCATCTGCTACGCCGCCATGCTGATCTCTTGCTCCCTGGCGGAGTTATTCGCCAGAGGTTTTGACACCTTTCCCCGTATGCTTGGTAATGGTGAGTTCGACCGTATCCTGGTGCGACCTCGTAATGTCATCTTCCAGGTTCTGGCAACCCGCATGGAGTTTACCAGACTGGGTCGCTTTTTTCAGGCGCTGGTAGTAATGCTTTACGCAATACCTAATTGCGGTGTTCTTTGGAGTGGTGACAAAGTACTTACTCTGTCGCTGATGGTTGGCTGTGGTAGTTTATTATTCTTCGCTTTGTTTTTAGTGTATGCGGCTTTCTCTTTCTTTACCGTGGAAGGACTAGAGTTCATGAACATATTAACCGACGGCAGCAGGGAATTCGGACGATATCCCTTCGCCATCTATGGAGATGCTGTTTTACGCTTCCTGACTTACCTGATTCCCATGGCGCTAATACAATACTACCCTCTGCTCTACCTTTTAGGCAGGAGTCAGAGGGTAGAACATATGCTGGCACCGTTGGCAGCTTTGCTGTTTTTAGTACCAAGTTATGCATTCTTCAGATACGGGCTCGGCAAGTACCGATCTACCGGAAGCTGACCATCATTAACGCTTCGCTGCGTCCAGGGCTCTGCTTACGGCAATCTTGGCTTCCAGGCTGGTTACGGTGGCTCTGGTAATACTGTCTACATAGTCTATACCCGAAATTCCTGCGGCTATGAAATTCTGTTCAAGTATTTCGACAGCTTGGTGATACTCAGGCCAGGGATGATCGGCAGATGCAACCTGATACACAAAATCCCCGTTAGCATCCAGGAGCTCAGCTGTACTACCATCTTCCAGTTCCTCTGTCTGAGGGAAAACTCCCTGGAGCATGACGTGCTCCATCACCCCTCGGCGGATAGTAACGACGGCTATGGTCCATCCTCGCAGAGAGCGGTCCGAGACTCCAAGGAAAGTCCCGTCATAATAAATGCTTGCTTCCTGATCCTGACGATAACGAGCTTTGGCAGTAGCTCGCCAGGCAGCTTGCTTAATGCCGTTGACCGTAACTGTAGCCCCGCTGATCGCATCGAGCTCGGCTATACGATTCGGACCAAGAGATCGCAGGCGACCGCCTAAACCTATAGCACTTTGCAGAGCAGGAGAATCGGCTGCGTCATTCCTTGGTTGTCCCAGAGCATCAAAGCTCTCGATGCTAACGGTTTGGTAGCTATCTTTGAAGAAGTTGATGGTTACTTTTATATAACCATAATCTCTGTGGTAGTCGGAGAAGCCGACACTGCTACCATCGCGGAAAACCTGATCCGGGAATGAAGGCACCGTAGTTGTCGAAGGGATGCTGCTAACAGGGAGCAGCACAAGTGCTGGGTAGTCAACAATAGTGCAACCTGCGGTGAGCAAGAGAATCACGGCTGCAATTATCATAAAACGATTGGTGGTTGTTCTCATCCCGTCACCCCGCATATCTGTATAGTCACATTTTAGCAGATCCTGTGCCCTAAGGCCAGAAAAAGATTTAGATTCATGTTCGTCCAGTCGGTGTTATACTGCTGAGGTAGATAAACCCTGCAGGAATAGCAGGTCGTTCAGGCGAACATAGCGCTAGTAGTATCAGACAGCCAGAACCTTTAGCAATGAAAGGCGGTTGAGGCAGTGACACAATTCTTTGGCTACAATGATTTTCATATATCGCTAATGCCATCTCCAGCGGGAATGATAAGCTTCCTTGACCATGAGGTCAATAGTTGGCAGGGATTGCAAATCCTGGACACAGCGTGTGGCAGCGGGCAACTGGCTCAGGAGATGATCGCCAGGGGGGCAAATGTCACCGCACTGGAGTGTGATCCAACTGTCCTGGCGCAAGCGATAGAAATTTCACGCAGGCAACGGAAAGCAAGGAGTCCTTACTTCTTGCGCGGATCTCCGGACGACATGCCTGGTGAGGCAGCGTCTTTCCAGATGATCCTCTGTCTGAGCAATGCCGTGGCTGCTCTTACCAGTGCAGAGTCTTTCCAGGCTTTCTTTGCTCGTACAGCATTGCTTCTTACTCCAAATGGACGACTGGTCCTGCAACTGTTCAATTATGATCGCATATTGCATATGCAGGACTTCGCCTTGGAGGATATCTCCCTCCCAGAGGAGGGTATTCTCGTGCAGCGCCATTTCCAGCTTCGCAGCGATGGTATGCTCGACTTGGTAAGCAACATCCGCATCCTGCGTATGGACGCCTACGAGGTCAGCACTCATCACAGCCATATCTATCCAATTACCAGCGATGAAATCCGATTCATGCTTTCA